>NZ_CACSIK010000005.1 GCF_902705875.1 Zhongshania aliphaticivorans
CGTCGGAAGCGGGCGGCAATATCGATGTGACGGGCACGGTTGGCGGCGATGCGGCGCCAGGCGACACGGTTAGCTTCACGATCAACGGGAATGATTACAGCGGAGTTGTTGGCGCGGGTAACACGTACAGCATCATTGTGTCGGGCGCGGATTTAGCGGCGGATACGAGCTTCGATGCGACGGTTGTGGGTAGTGATGAAGCGGGTAATCCGTTCAGTGCGAGCACGACGTCGACTCACACGGTTGATGACGTGGCGGCGGCGACGATCACGGTTGACGACATCACGGCGGATGACGTTGTGAATGCGTCGGAAGCGGGCGGCAATATCGATGTGACGGGCACGGTTGGCGGCGATGCGGCGCCAGGCGACACGGTTAGCTTCACGATCAACGGGAATGATTACAGCGGAGTTGTTGGCGCGGGTAACACGTACAGCATCAGTGTGTCGGGCGCGGATTTAGCGGCGGATACGAGCTTCGATGCGACGGTTGTGGGTAGTGATGAAGCGGGTAATCCGTTCAGTGCGAGCACGACGTCGACTCATATGGTGCCACCGACCTTGGACCTTGATGGCGATGCTGCGGGTACGGGTTATGTTACTAATTATGTAGAAGGAGGTAGCGGTGTAGCAATCGCGGACAGCGATATTACTATTGCTGACGTAGATAGTAATAATTTGCAGTCGGCGACGATTACATTAACCAATGCCGAAGCAGGTGATTTGCTCAATGTGGGTACTTTGCCGTCAGGTATTTCAGCATCGGCTTACAATGCTGCAACAGGTGAATTGACGCTCACTGGTAATGCAAGTCTTGCTGATTATCAATCGGCGATTAAAGCCATTCAATTTGAAAATGATGGCAATGGTTCGGATACCACGCGGGTTATTGAGGTTGTGGTTAACGACGGAGTGAGTAGCAGTGAAGTGGCTGTTACAACGATTAATGTCACAACTATCCCAACGGTATCGATAGATGATGTGTTGGTTCAGGAGCCAGAAACGGGGACGACGACCCTGACCTTCACTGTCGCTATTGATGAGGCATTAACGTCAGATTTAACCTTTGATTTTAATACCGTTGATATTAGTGCCGTAGGCGGTGCAGATTATCAATCGATAGGCGTTACCCAAGGGACGATTGTTGCGGGAAGCACGACGGCGACGATTTCGGTTACGGTGAATAGTGACGCTAATCAATTTGAAGGTGATGAAACATTATCTGTAGATATAAGTAATTTTAATCAAACCGTTAATTTTGAAACCTCAGCTCATACGACGGTAAACGGTATTCAAGGTATTGGTACTATCGGTGCAAATAATGGAGCGCCAGTAGCAGAAGACGACAGCTATGTGACCAGTGAGGACACTGATTTACTCATAGACAATGTGCTGTCGAACGATACCTTGGTAGACGGTGCGGAGGTTAGTAGCTTTACCCAAGCTAGTAATGGATCGGTGATTGATAACGGTGATGGCACGTTTACGTATTCACCCGATAGCGGCTTTACTGGCAGCGATACCTTTACCTACACATTAACAGACGCTGACGGTGAGACTGATACCGCAACGGTAACTGTTACCGTAAGTTCAGGAGCAGCCAACCCGCCTGTAGTTAGTAATGTGCCTGATATCAGCTACACCGAAAATGATGGTGCGACAAATATATTGTCGGGGATATCTATATCCGATTCAGACAGCACGAACCTATCCTCTGTGGTGGTGCGTATAGACGGCTATCTGCCCAGCCAAGATGTCTTGGACTTTATTACTGCAGGTACCAGCGTGGTTGCGACAACCTCCGTATCTGGCGGGACGTGGGAATTGACCTTGAGTGGCGGTGCCGATATCAATGAGTATCTCTCAGTCTTAGGGTCATTAAACTATGAAAATAGCTCTGAAAACCCTAGCTCTTCGCCAAGAAATATCACTGTTGAAGCTTACGATGACGAGTTTAACAACTTGTTTGGAACAGATGCGGGCACCATTTCTGTTACACCAGTAAATGATGGGCCAGAGGTTGTTGATGGCTCAGTGTTCGTTCTTGACAGTAGCGATGATAATGCATTGGGGATTGTGGCCCCAACCGATCCTGATACGGATGACGCGGCATTAGTGATTACGGTCACGGGTTTACCTACGGGGCTAGGTACGGTGACGTTGGCCGATGGCACGGCGGTGGCGATTGGCGATACCTTAACGATAGCGCAACTTGAAAACTTGCAGTTTGATGCTGGCGCCAATCAGGGACAGGGCGACTTCACCTACGATGTCTTCGACGGCGAGATAACGACGTCGGCCACGACAACGATAAATGTTGGCTCAACTGAAGCGGATACAGGGACTGTTTACGAAAGCGCATTGAGTGATGGAACCGGTGGCGGTGTTACCACGGTCACAGGGAATTTATTAGAGAATGATGCTACTGCTACGGGTTCGACCACACTCGATTCAGTAAATGGTGTGTCGCCTTCTGGTGGTGTGATTACGATTACGACTGGTATTGGCACCTTAACGGTATACGCCGACAATACTACGGCGGGGCACAGTGCCGGTGATTATGAATATGTCCTCAACACGGCAGATAGTAGTGGCAACGATGTTGATGAGGTTTTCAGTTACACCTTTACTGAAAATGGGGTTGCACTGTCAGATAACTTAACCATTTCAGTTATCGATGATGTCCCAGTTGCTAACGATGTTTATGAATCCGTTCCAGAATCTGAAGAGCAGGTATTTAACTTAGTACTAACCTTAGATGTCTCAGGCAGTATGGGATGGCAGCTAGATAGTAATAATGTCGCCATAGGTGAGCCGTCGCGTTTAGATGTCGCTAAAGAAGCCTTGGGTGCATTGAGTCAGCAATTCTTTAATCAGTCTTCACAGGTAACGGTGACGTTGCTGTCCTTTGCGAGTAATGCCTCAACGGTTGGCACGTATACTGACTTTGAAAGTTTCGAGACAGCGTTGAATGGCTTGTCCGCAAATGGTGGTACTAACTACTCTAATGCGGTTGACCTGATTGAAGATGAATTTAGGGATGATATTTCTGCGCAAAATCCCGCGAATGGAGTGCAGAACATCTCTTATTTTGTGTCTGACGGTGTGTCTTCGTCATCACCGATTGGCAGTGGCTTTGATACCTATGTTAATAGCAATGAGATTGATTCTTTTGCTGTTGGTATTGGCCCTGGCTTGGCGAATGGCAGTGCGGATCTTGATTTTATCCACAATATCGATTCATTGGGGCAGGGTGGGACGACGGACGGTGCCATCATTGTTGCGGATATCAATGAGCTAGAAGCGGAACTGTTGAATACGGTGCCCACAGCCTTTGGTGGCAGTATTGCGGTGCAAGGCAGTGTGCAAAATATCGCGTTTGGCGCAGACGATGGGTATGTGCAAAGCATCACTATGGATATCGATGGTACTGATTATACCTTTAGTTATAACGGTACATCGGTTTCAGTTTCTCCTGCCCTGGCGGGCGTTGTCATTGACGGTTCAGAGGTCACTATTGGGCCCAATGTGACAGGCTTTGATTTAGGTACCTTTGCCATTGATTTGGCGGATGGAACATACACCTTTAGCTCGCCCAATGGTAACGCTGGGAATCAATTGCTGTTTGACTACACCGCAGTGGATGGTGATGGCGATACCGCTAGCGGTCAGGCTACGATTGATATTGAAGATGATGCACCGACGGCTAATGACGACCTGCACTCCATCAGCGCGGGCGAAATTGCCGAAGGTAATGTGATTAATGCCATGGGTACGGATGGTGGTCCTGCATTAGGGTCTAACTTTACGCCGTTTGCCGCACAAGGTGATGGCGTTGATAAAGTGGTTGATGACGCAAGCATCACCGAGATGACCTATCGAGGAGAAAGTTTTGATCTTGATTTTGATAGTGGCAGTATTCCCGCAAGTGGCACATCGGGTACTCTAAGCTGGGATTACAGTATTACCACCGATGTGTTTGGCAATGAAATTGCTCAGGTTGTTGTTAAGGATAGCAGTGACTTTGCAGTATTAACCTTTAATAACACCGGTTATTATCGCTTTGCGCCAGCAGCCGAAGTGTCGGTGAATACAACATCGCAAACCAATGTAAACAATGCAGACTTTGATATTGCGGTCCGTAAAGGTGGTGCGTCGCTTGTCTACAATAATGACGGTGTTGGTGTCTCTGGTGGTAATGGCGAGTTATTGAGCTCTGGTGAAGCAATCACGCTAACCTTTGACAGCGCGGCATTACCAAATGGGGTTAATAATTTATCTCTGACTTTTGATGATTACCAATCCAGTTATGGCGACCGTGTTCGGGTCCTTGTAACTCACGATACTGATGGCGATGGTATTTTTACAACTACGACGATAGATCGAAGTGCGCAAAATAATAGCCAAGAAACCTTAGACTTGTCGGCATACTCGTCCGTTACCGTGGTGGATATTGAATACATTGGATCTGGATTTGATACGGGCTTATTTAACGTGACATACAGCCCGCAAGTTGAAGGAAGTGTGACGCCAGAGCCCGAAATTATTGGTTATACATTAACCGATGTTGATGGCCAGTCAGATTCAGCGCAGCTGGCAATTTATACCATCGAGAATGAAATAAGCGGAACGGACAACGCTGACAGCATTGCCGGTGGCGACCTGAATGATGCGATTACCGGTGGTGATGGCATGGATATTCTAAGCGGTGGCGCCGGTCACGATACCTTAAGTGGTGGCTTGGGTGACGATACATTGCTAGGTGGCCAAGGTGTTGATAACTTACTAGGCGGCGAAGGCGATGACTCTCTACTCGGTGGTGCGGGCGACGATCATCTAACAGGTGGCACGGGTGATGATACCTTGGATGGTGGTACCGGAGACGACATCCTGCTAGGTGGCGACGGTGACGATACCTTATACGGCGGTGCAGGTAATGACGAGCTGGAAGGTGGCCGTGGTAATGATGTTTTATACGGTGGTGCTGGTGATGACTCTCTCTTGGGTGGTGACGGCAGTGATACGCTTTATGGTGGTCAGGGTGACGACACGCTGAGTGGTGGCAGAAATAGTGATACCTTTGTTTGGAATAGTACGGATAAAGGCAGCACAGCTAGCCCAGCGAGCGACATAATCACTGACTTTACTACCGGTGTTGGCGGTGATGTACTTGATTTATCTGATCTCTTGCAAGGGGAGGAGAACGGTACCCTTACGGATTACCTCTCGTTCCAAAGTGATGGTAGTGGCAATACTATCTTGAGTATTGATTCTGCAGGTGACTCACCATTTAGTGCTGATCAAACGATCACCTTAAGTGGTGTGGATTTAACAGGAGCAGGCACATTGAGTGATCAAGATATTATTAATAACTTACTCTCAAACGGTAATATCATTATCGACTGAAGTGTTATATGAGTTATCTGGTGCCCTGCATAATAGGGCGCCAGGTGGTCATAGTGACAGTTCGGGCAGTGTAAATGCGCTTAATGATGATAAATGGTGTGGAGTGATAAGGTGAAAATGCGGCTTAGCAGCTGTCTATATTATGCTTTATAACAGCGAGTTTTGTAATTCATTAATTTCTTGTTTTGCTTCTGCTAAAAAAGCCAAGCCTTGTTCTGGCCCCAACTCTTTTAGCCCCAATTTATTAAATGCGGGTAATTGGGTGAGCCGAGGTAATTTACCGTGACGACGTTCTGCCAAGAAGGTGTGGTATCTAGCAACTAAAATCAAGTCAGCCAAGTCGGGTTTAGCGTGGGTGTCCCGCATCCAGTTTTCTCGGTTTAAACCGACCAGAATAAGCTCTTCATCAAAGTGCCATGTGTGCAATATTAATCCGCTGACCTTGCCTGTGTAGTGTTTGATCAGTTCGGGTACTGCTGTGGGGTCATCTTTGATTTGCGGAAACGATTTTATATTGGCGAGTAAGGGTAGCGCGCCAATATCTTGGAGTAAGCCCGCAAGTAAGGCTCTGTCAGGATCAA
Organism: Zhongshania aliphaticivorans; assembly: GCF_902705875.1. Taxonomy (NCBI): domain Bacteria; kingdom Pseudomonadati; phylum Pseudomonadota; class Gammaproteobacteria; order Cellvibrionales; family Spongiibacteraceae; genus Zhongshania; species Zhongshania aliphaticivorans. Next base: position 5,987 of record NZ_CACSIK010000005.1, read on the forward strand.
AGCTGCAGTGCCTTGCCATTACGTGGGCAAGGGCGGCGGTATGAACACTGCGTCGCCAAATTTCTCGAAGATACTGCTTAATGGTGGGGTCATGGATAAGAAATAGCGTCTTAAGTGCATAGCTAGCGGTAAGATCGCGAGCGGCATTAAGACCGAGTCGACGTATTGCCGCAGCTAGGTCGCGTACGGGGTTGCCGCGACTATAGTGCACGCTATGGCTTATTTTTAATAAGTAAGCGCTCAGTCCGGGGTCTTGTTGGATGAGTTTGACGAGAGTGTCAATTTCTAAGTCGGTTTTAGTAATAGCAATGCGAATATCAATCGCTATGTCCGGTAGGCTCGGTAGCTCTAAGGTTCCGGCCCGCAACGAATCCGTCACCCGCTTTAAGAGCTGGGCTTTGGGCGTTGTGGTGGGAATACCGGCAGAAGGCATTGCAGGGTCTTTAGAATGAGTGGCTTAATACTGTCGCGTTTACACCATTAATTCTCAATAGGGAATTGCCGTAGGGTGGGAAGAAAGGAGGCCGGTTGAAGTACCGGCCTTAGGCAGTATTTACTTACTTTGAGCGTCTTGGTGCGACAAAAACTCATCGTAATTACCTTGGAAGTCAATCAGTTGCTCATCTTTGATTTCGACAATCCGCGTTGCTAATGACGAGACAAATTCGCGGTCGTGACTGGCAAAAATAAGCGTTCCTTCGTAATGTTCTAGGGCGAGGTTGAGCGCCTCGATGGCTTCCATATCTAAGTGGTTGGTGGGCTCATCCATGATTAAGACATTGGTGTCTTGCATCATCAATTTACCAAAAAGTAAGCGGTTCTTTTCGCCACCAGAGCAGACTTTAGCGCGCTTTTTAAAGTCGTCGGAAGAAAAAAGAAGGCGCCCCAAGGTGGCGCGAACAATTTGGTCGTCGTGCTCAGGTTTGCGCCATTGGCTCATCCAATCGAACAAGTTGAGGTCGTTGTCAAAGTCGTTGCTACTGTCCTGGGGGCAGTATCCAAGCGTGGCATTCTCAGCCCACTTAACCACACCCTCTTTGGCACTTAATTCATTGACCAAACAACGCAGGAAGGTAGTTTTCCCCGCGCCATTTTCGCCTAACACGGCTAAACGTGTACCGGCGTCTAAAATCATATTGCCTTTTTTGAACAAAACTTCATCAAAACCATGGCCAATATTTTCTAGAGTCAGCGCTTGGCGGTGAAGCTTTTTGTCCTGCTTAAAACGAATATACGGTGATTGGCGACTAGAGGCTTTAATTTCGTCTAGTTGGATTTTGTCTATTTGTTTTGCGCGAGAGGTAGCCTGCTTAGCTTTGGAGGCATTGGCAGAGAAGCGGCTAACAAAGGCCTGCAAATCAGCAATTTGCGCAGATTTTTTGGCATTTTGAGATTGTAAGCGTTCGCGAGCGGCTGTCGCTGCCGTCATGAAATCATCGTAATTACCGGGGTAGACACGCAACTCACCGTAATCAATGTCAGCCATGTGGGTGCAGACTTCGTTTAAAAAATGGCGATCGTGGGAGATGATAACCATGGTGCTTTTACGCTCATTTAGCACACCTTCAAGCCAGCGGATGGTATTGATATCCAAGTTGTTGGTTGGCTCGTCAAGTAGAAGAACATCCGGATCAGAGAACAAAGCTTGAGCCAGCAGTACACGTAGTTTCCAGCCTGGGGCAACTTCACTCATGGGACCAAAATGAAGGTCTAGTTCAATGCCTGCGCCTAGTAATATTTCGCCGGCACGACTTTCAGCACTGTAACCATCCATTTCCATGAATTGAGTTTCAAGGTCTGCGACTTTCATGCCGTCTTCTTCAGACATTTCCGGTAGAGAGTAAATGCGGTCGCGCTCTTGCTTCACTTCCCATAGCTCGGTGTGCCCCATGATTACCGTGTCAATAACCGAATATTGCTCAAAAGCAAATTGGTCTTGGTGCAGCTTGCCTATGCGTTCGTTCGGGTCTAGTGAGACGTTACCGGACGTCGGTTTTAGACTGCCATCCAATATCTTCATAAAGGTGGACTTACCGCAGCCATTGGCGCCGATCAGGCCATAGCGATTACCACCGCCAAATTTAACGGAGATGTTTTCAAAAAGCGGCTTGGCACCAAACTGCATGGTGATATTTGCGGCGGAAATCAATGTCGTATACCCAGTGAGTGATGAAATGAAAATAGCGAAAAGAGGACTACTTGCGGGGCGCAAATTGTACGTCTTTTGGGCTCTCAGGTCGAGGTGTACGGGTCTTGCGAGTCATATTTATTAAATAAGGGGCGTAAGCGGTAGTCGATTATTGTACGTAAGCGCGAATGGCCATTTATCGAGCTTGAATGACGTTAAGCAGCTTGTCGTTTATTAACAGTGAAGTCGTCGCACTCCGCTATGTTCAATTTTTCTGATTAAGGTAGTTTAATGAAAGGAAATAAAACCATAATAAACGAGGTGAATATGACGACTGTAACGCGAGAGTCGGTGCCATTCTGGGCACGATTTTTTTTAAAATTTGCGGATGTAACTATTTTTAATGCCCCTGGCCGGCCATTTATGAAAGTGGCTTGGGCGGTAGATCTACATAAAATATTTACGCTATTTATCATCTACGGAATGATGAGTTACTACAGTAATTTCAGTGTAGGTGCGTGGGTGTTTTTAGGTTTACATGGGATTTATGGCTACTGTTGGTTGATTAAAGACTTTGGCTTTAGAGATCATCAATTAGAAAATAAGCTTAGCTTTTTAGGGTTTATAAATTTATACGTGTTATTGGTCGCATGGTATTGGTTGATGCCCTGGTTGTTTATTTCACGCGCAATTGAGCCGAGCGGTCTAATCGTGTTTATTGCTATTGCTATCCACACCCTAGGTGTTGTGACAATGGTGGCAGGAGATGGGCAGCGCCATTGGATTTTAAAATACCGGACAAAACCCGGTCTGATTACAGAAGGTATGTATAGGTATACGCGTAACCCTAATTACCTTGGTGAATTAATGCTTTATGCGGCATATGCGCTATTGGCAAATCATTGGATTGCGTGGGTAATTTACGGGTATATGGCGGTCTATTTTCTTGCTCGAATGAAAGGCAAGGATAATGCTATTTCACGTCATCCTGGCTGGAAAGAGTACAAAGCACAATCTGGGATGTTGATTCCTTGGGCATTACTTAATGGCAGAGCAGTGTTCGATCGCATGAGTAAAAATGATAAAAAGATAGCGGAGTATCAGCATGAAAAATAAGCGGATGTGGCGAGGGTTTTTTCAGTTTTCCGCCATTTTTAATTTTTCAGCTGCATTTGCAATGCTGATAATCCCTGGTGTGTTTTTTGATCTCTTGATGATGGGGGATACCCTGACCAAAGAGGTCATGCCTTGGTTGCATCAATTTGCTGGTCTAGTCTTGGTGTTTGGGTTTGGTTATTGGCTAGTCTCTACCAACCCAATGATGCATAAAGATATTGTCTGGATGGGATGCGTGGGGAAAACCGTTGTGTTTTCTCTGGCATGGATAGATATCGCGCTGTTTGATGCACCTATTGGCTTCGGAATATTGGTGGTTGCTGATTTAATATTTGCAATGTTCTTTGCAGTAGTTTGGCGATCCAAGGAAGCTTAGAAATCTAAGAAAATGCTATATTTGATGTGATTGTAAGAAAAGATATGCGAGTTAGTTGGGTTATTAAAACCTAGCTAACTCGCTAATACTAATTAACGATACTTACACTTTATTGCCAAGGATTGTTCATGTATCCGAGCTGATGGAACTTCTCTATCAGTTCACGATGTCCAAATGCCCCCGCTGCTGATTGAAAGCCCACCGCTTTCAGTTCACCATTTAATAATCGTTCAGTTGCTTCAGTACATATTTCACCGGTAAACGTATATGGCGCATTAAGCGAAAGTGGGAATACCGTAGTGACCTGTCTTCCTTGGCCTATGCATGTGATTACGGTGCGGTGTATGTCTGGGCTGTCTTTTGGTGGTTCTTCTGGCGTCATTTCGTCACCGAATTGATTGGTTAATACTTCCTTTTCAGCTTGGTTCATGCCGACGGATTCTTTATTGAAACGATGTATTAATGAAACCACGCTCTCAATAATTTCGTCGCCAAAAGCAGTGAGTACTTTACAGTTTAATACGCGATCGTCGTGCTCGTACCATACGGGCTCGCAGCCACCGCTCCACGGTAAGGCAAGTGCTGGTTGAGACATGTGTGGCACATTAATCGTAAAGTGCCGATCACCCTGCCATTCAATCATTTCATTATTTTTTAATAAATACTGTGGATTGTTAACCATGCGTAAAAATGATTTGGTAGAAGCTTGAGATGGGAGTGCATCGTTAATCTGATAAGTAAGGTCTAGGCTGTCAACGCCCTCAGTTTCAAGTGCAACCTCAGCGGCTAATGCGCCAGCGCACCACATGTAACTATTAGCAGGACTTAGGAGAAGGTTCTTTTCTGCAAAAGCTTTGCCGTATTGATCGCGAACCGCGATAACAAAATCTTGTTCACCGGTGGTGTCAAGGTAGTGGCAGTTGGTTTCCAAACAGGTTTCAACAACGGGCCAAGCAAGCTGCATAAAGGGGCCAGCGACATTGATAACAACTTCGACCTTTTCAAATAAAGGCAGGAGTTCTTCGCGAGTATTAGCTGCCTGCACTATGGTCGCAGGAGCTTTGTGTCCTAGTCGCTCTTCTACAATCGCGAGCGAGGCGTCTAGTTTATCTTTATTTCGGCCAACGAAATAAAATGGCATATTACGTTGAGCAAGGCATTCTGCTACTAGTTTGCCGGTATAGCCGCTGGCGCCGTAAATTAATACGCGTGGTGAATCTGACATAAATACGCTCCATTATTTTAATTTTTTGGAAATATGATTGTGCCCCATCAAACAATTTGACAAGGGTGATTTAAAGTATCTAAAGTGACTGTTCCAAAGAATGCGAAAAACGGACAGGGGCTTGCGAAATGCGGACGCTGATGATAATTTAAAAAGAAAAGAGCGCACCATGAAGCCAAAATATCATTCGGCAAAAACCATTCTTTCTCCGCTAAGTCGCCTTCGGGAAGAGGGTATCTCTGTTGGGCAGGCATTGACCGGTACGGGGCTTTCTCTTTCTATTCTCAATAAGCCAGAGCAACATGTTAGTTTGAGCCAAGAGCTCATGTTTCTACGCAACTTGCGCAAGGCAACAGCTAACCCTGCCATTGGATTAAAAGTGGGGTCTTGTTATCCACTAAGTTTGTTTGGCATCTATGGTTACGCTTTGATGAGCGCTGCCACTGTTAGTGATGCTTTGAAATTGGCTTACGAATACGTTGAGTTAAGTTTTGCATTTTTAGAACACAGCTTATCGTTTCGTGGCAGCAATGTCGTAATGAGTATGAGCTCAGACGATTACAGTGCGGATGATATTTCGATGCTTAATGAGCGAGAGATGACGGCGACGCTCATGATTTTACGCGGTTTGATTGGAGAGGACTTTAGCCTACATTCGGTGAGTATGCGTCATTCCCAGCAAGCACCATTAATGGAATATAAAAAATATTTTGATTGCCCTATTCATTTTGATGCAGAGGAAAATACGCTTGTTTTCTCTGCTGAATTAATTAATACACCGGTATTGCAGTGCGATAGTGAGACAGCGAATTTATGTATCGACCGTTGCGAGCGATTAAAGGCACGATTAACAGAAGAGTATAATATTGTTGACGAAGTGCGTGAGCAGATTTTATTGCGGCCTGGTTACTTTCCTAATATTGAAGAGCTGGCGCAAAAATTAAATATGTCGGGAAGAACGTTGAGGCGAAAACTAAGCAGTCATGGCTCAGGTTACCAGAAGATATTAGATAGCTTACGGTTAGAGTTATCTCGTGAATACTTGTACTCAACTAAGATAAGCGTGGAGCAGGTGTCGATCTTGCTTGGTTACAGTGATCCCGCACATTTTTCTCATGCTTTTCGCCGTTGGGCGGGAGTGTCGCCATCAGATTTTCGGGCAGCATTTATGTTGCAATCACGATGACGCAGCTCGCTAGGGTTAATTCCCGTCCAGCGCTTGTAGGCGTGGCAAAAGCTAGATGAATCCGAGTAGCCTAATCTAACGGCAATTTCTTCTATCGTGAATGAGGTGCTTTGTAAATATTCAATGGCTAGATTACAGCGTACGTCTTCCAATATATCTTTGTAACTTCTTCCCTCTGCACTAAGTTTTCGCTGCACTGTTCGTGCTGTCATATTTAGGCGATCAGCAATGGTATCAAGTGTGAAAATGTCTCTGGGAGATGACAAGATATGATTGCGAACGATATCTGAGAAAGTGCTGTTCTTGGCTAGTTGCAAACAAATTTTTTCGCATTGATTGCCGTATATTCTCGCGGTTTCGGGTTCTGATTGCGCTAGTGGTTGATATAGCAAGCTGCTATCAAAAGCATAATAATTTTCAGAAGAATTAAAATACACTGGGCATTTAAAATATTCAGTATAGAGGTCGGCATAAGTAGGTTTGTCTTGCTTTAAATGAACTTCAATCACTGGTAATTCTTGGCCAAGGGCTTCCTTGAATATGGTGTGAGATGCAACTAGGCCGCGATCCACCATATATTGGTAGCTACCGCCAAGGTCTCTTAGCTTTTCAAGGCTAACATAAGCTCGGTCCCCTCTAACCGTTGTATTCCAAAACATATACGTCCATGTCATTAATATGTTTTTGTACAAAACTGCCATACCTGCCAATAAATTTTCGCTTGTCATAATGGCTAGGCCAAGTAAGCCATAGGCCGAAAGGTGATAACGACGGCCCACAATCAACCCTATCTCTGGAATATTGATGCCGCGAATAACTTCGGTAGTAAAGCTGAGTTCTTGGTGCGGGGTTAGCTCGTAAGTTGGGTCGTCCAGTGCTTGTAAAGGAATGCCTGCTACATCAAGCATTTGTGTTGGGTCGAGTTGATGTTCCTTTAAAAGGGAAATCAACGGATTCAGTCCGTAACTTAGGTGTCTTGCTGGTGGCGTGCTGAGTGACGACCTTAGCTCCATGATTGAAATCTCTTATTTTAATTTTAGCGGGCTGTCGTAAATTAACAATCATATTGTCCTGTGTAAACATCTAACTTCGTAACTTGCGGGGCTAGTATGGTCACCTAATTTAGATTTTTGATAAAAACCATAAAAATAGAGGTGAACACATGGCTACTCAATCTGCCCAAGAGATCAATGTCCAATCCCCAGTGGATTATCGTAATTTGGATGCGCCTATTTACTCCTGGGATGCGATACCAAAGTGTCAGCTAGGAATGACCGGTTCAGAAGCAACGCTGCCCGAGCATATCGCTGAATTCCAGAAAATACTCAGAGATTTTGCCATTAATGTAGCCCGTCCTATTGGGATAAAGTTAGACAGAATGACGCCAGAAGAGGTGATCGCAAAAGATTCACATTACTGGGAGTTTCGTAAAAAATATTTAGAGCTCGGCGTGACTGTAGAGGCGCTTGGTGAGATGGAGCCGCAGGAAGCTGCATTATTATTCTCTATTCTCTTTGAGGAGCTGGGCTATGGTGATGCTGGATTAGCTATTTCAGTTGGGGCTGGAATATTGCCGCAGTGGTTGTGCGCTAAGTTTGGTCGCAAAGATTTACTAGAAGAGTTTCCCGATGAAGTTCTCGGATGCTGGGGCATTACCGAGCCAGATCATGGCTCGGATATGCTCGACCCAAGCCGAAGTGTGGTTTATCCGGGGAGCTCCTATGGTAGGCCTAATCTGGTGGCAGACTTAACTGGAGACGATATTATTTTACACGGTCAGAAGTCTGCGTGGGTGTCTAACGGTGTGATTGCCGATGTCTGTATTATTTATTGTGCGGCAGACTCGGGTGATGGTCCATCGGCAAGCGATGGCTGTGCTTTAGTGTTTCCAATGAATTTACCCGGTATTAGCCGTGGTAAGCCACTAGATAAATTAGGGCAGCGCGCCTTAAATCAAGGTGAAATATTTTTTGATAATGTGCGTATCCCTAGAAAGTATTTGCTTGCGGGCCCCGAGGATTATCAGCGCGCAGTATATTGTATTCACGCTGAAGCTAACGCCTTAATGGGCGCGACCTTTACTGGTCTATCTCAGGCAGCTCTGGACCTTGCCATAGATTATGCGCATGAGCGGGTTGCTGGTGGTGTACCGATTATTCAACATCAATCAGTTCGTAGTCGATTATTTCATATGTATCGCAAGGTCGAAGTGTCTCGTTCGATCACCCGTCGAGGGTTGAACTTTAATAATGATCCCCAGCAAGGTACGCCTTCCCTGTGTACGGCGATGTTTTCGAAAACAACAGGAACGCAGAATGCATTTGAAGTAACTAGCGATGCATTACAAATTTTTGGTGGCAATGGGCTTACCAAAGAATATCCCCTAGAAAAAATGCTGCGAGATGCGCGTGCGTCGTTAATCGAAGATGGCTGTAACGAAGTTCTAGCATTGAAAGGCGGAAGCTACCTTATAGACAACGATAAGCTTTCTTAAGGGGGTGTCGTTGTGAAGCAGACAGCTTATGTTGCTGGCGTCGGTATGACGCCTTTTGGCAACGCTATGGATAAGACACTAAATGAGCTAGCCGCTAGCTCAATTCTTGATGCGATAAAGGATGCCGGCATTACGAAAGAGGATTTAAATGCGGCGTATATGGGGAATGCGGCTGGAGGAGTAATTACTGGTCAGGTTTGCGTGCCAGGACAGGTTGCTTTGCGCAGCATGGGGATTAGCAAGATACCTGTCGTGAATATAGAAAATGCTTGTGCCACTTCGGCTACCGCGTTTCAGCAAGCGTGCACAATGGTGACCTTAGGTGTTTACGATGTGGTGCTGGTGTGCGGTTACGAAAAGCTTTATCACGAAGATAAAAATAAAACTTTTTCGGTATTTACTGGTGCAATTGATGTTACTCAGACAGAGGCGATAGCTGCGCGATTAAAAGCACGAAATGATCTCATTGGTGAATCATTGGATATGAGTGGAGCGGGTTCTAGTCGCTCAATATTCATAGATATTTACGCCACGTGGGCGCGTGAACATATGCATTTGTACGGCACAACACGTGAGCAGTTAGCGGCGGTATCTGCTAAAAATTCAGTACACGGTAGTCTTAATCCAAAATCTCAATTTCAGAATGTCGTTAGCGTGGAAGAGGTGCTTAGTGCGCGCGAAATTGTCTCACCGCTAACCCTACCTATGTGCGCCCCTATTGGTGATGGTGCGGCATCGGTCATTGTTGTTAGTGAGCGTATGGCTAAAAAGTTGGGGAAAAAGCGTTGCATAAGAGTTAATGCCTCGAATTTGCACAGCGGGTGGGATGCAGAAGAAGGTGAAACACCTATGGTGACAACTGCCGTCACCGAGCTCTACGAGCAAGCTGGACTAGGCGCAGAAGACCTCAATTGTGTTGAGTTACATGATGCGTCGGCCATATCAGAAATTAAATATTATGAATACTTAGGCTTATGCGAAACCGGCGCAGGTGGCGATTATGTGCTCAGCGGCGCCTCATCCTTGGGTGGCAAGGTGCCGGTAAATACCTCGGGTGGTTTGATGCGTAAAGGTCATCCCATTGGCGCAACGGGTGCGGCACAAATTGTAGAACTAGTGATGCAGCTACGCGGAGAGGCAGGCAAACGTCAGGTTAGTGGGGCTAGGGTTGCTTTGGCTGAAAATGGCGGTGGGTATATTGGTACGGATGCCGCGGCGTTGGTATTAAGCATATTGTCAAAAGAAGAATAAGGGAATGGATATGAAAGATCTGAGAATACTAGCCAATTTAATTGAAGATAAAAAAAATACCAATCCCGATCTTGATGTACTTACTTTTGTAAATGTTCTTCCCTGTGGTGATTTGGAGCATGAAATTAGGACATACAAAAGTTTGTGGGAGCAGGGGCAGAGGGTGTTTGCTGGTTTAAGAAATGAGGGGATGTCGCCGGGTGATAGCTTTGCGATGGTGATGCAAAATCACCCTGAATTTGTAGATTGTATGGTCGGTAGCTCTTTAGCTGGGACGGTGTTTGTGCCGATTGATCCTCGTACAAGCGGTGATCGTCTTGAATATATGCTTAGTTGGGCAGATTGTAAGGGTGTTATCTGCGCTGATTATTGCCTTAATAGCGTGTTGGCTGCGTGTAAAAATCTACCGCAAATTCGTTGGGTTTGGGTATTGCAGACTGGCGAATTAATTAAGTTGCCGACAAGTAATGCGAAATTAAAAAAATGGTCTTCTATCGCCAACGCTACAGTAGTCGAAGCGTCTGGATTGGTGCAAAGCCCAAATGAAACAATGCAAATGCTTTATACCTCAGGGACGACTGGTGACCCTAAAGCAATACGAGCGCCATACACTCGATATGATGCAGTTTCTTCAATTGGACCAATGATCGGCTTGAATCAAGATGATCGTCCATATACTGGTCTTTCATTTACCCATGCAAATGCCCAGCTTATTAGCCTTGGTAATATCCTTAAAATGGGTTTGCGAGGAGTAATTAGCCGCAGGTTCACAAAATCTCGATTATGGGATATTTGTAGGGCATATGGATGCACCACGTTTAATTTATTGGGCGGTATGACTACGGCAATTTACAGCGAGCCGGTGCGAGCTAATGATGCAAATAATCCGGTTCGATTTATCTTAAGTGCGGGTATGCCATCGGCAATCTGGCATGATTTTAGTGAGCGCTTTAAGGTTGAGTTGTTTGAATTTTATGGCGCCGCGGAAGGCGGCATGATGTTTAATCCACCTGGGGTTGGCCCTGTAGGTAGTATTGGTAAACCTCCGGCGAGCTTGAAGGCGCGGATTATCGATGAGCAAGGCAATGCCTGTCCCCCGGGTGTGCATGGGGAAATCGTTTTCGAAGCCGTAGAGGGCGAGCCGCTGGCAGTTGAGTATTATAAGAATCCAGAAGCATCCCTTAAGAAAACTCAAGATGGCGTACTTTATATGGGGGATATAGGTCATCAGGATGAAGATGGCTGGTATTACTTTGATAGTCGCAAGGGTGATGAGATTCGCCGAAATGGTGAGTTTGTTGATGTTGCCAGAATAGAAAAAATTATTGCTGAATTTAATGATGTTGAGGACGTATTTGTATACGGAATTCCAGCACAAAATGGTGCGCCGGGGGAGAAAGACGTTATTGCTGCAGTGGTTCCCGTTGAGGCAAGATTGTTTGACCCAGATGTACTGGTAAATCATTGCAGGCAGGTTTTAGGAAGAAATGATCTACCAAGTTACATTCAGGTCATGTCTGAGATACCTAAAACAGCGTCTGAAAAACCACAATCTAGATTTTGTTATGAGTATTTTCTAGAGCAAAAAAATCATGTTTATGACGTTGCCTCATAATAAAAAAGAAAAAATAATAATGTCGTAAATTAACAGTGAAAGGGTCGGTAATGATCATTACCGACATTGCTCTTCAAGGCTAATATCAATTCTAAAATAGATCAGTAATAAATGCTGATAAGTTGATAGAACAATATTTATATAAAAGTTAATAATTACAATTTATTACATTGATAGGGTAGCCAACCTTAATGAATACAATAAGAAACAGAATAGCCATGGCTGTTCTGGAAAATAGAAAAACTGCATGGTTATTGTTTACTGTCATCACATTATTCTTTGCGATGGGTTTGAAAAATGTGGAACTGAAAACCATATTCTCGGATCTTCTTCCTAAGGATGATCCGTTTATAAAAGTCTTTAAAGATCACCCTAACTTCGGTAACCCATTAACATTTACATTAATGGTTAAAACAAAAAATGGTGATATTTATAACCCTGAGACTCTAGATAAAGTTTGGCAGTTAACGCGTGATATCGATCTGTCGCCTGGTGTAGATCACGACCAGATCCTATCTATTGCATCCGCAAAGGCGCGTTATGCGGAGGCGACGCCGTTTGGTATTGATGCCCAGCCATTAATGGGCGACTCAGTGCCAGTAAGTGAGCAGGAAATCGCTAGATTTAAAGAGAATGTACGTAAATCACCTAATGCTCAGCAATTTTTAATTTCCGGCGATGAAACCGCAACTCTAATCTCTGCGACGTTTATTGAGCAGCGTCTTGATTACGGCGAGGCATTTAAATTTGTAAAATCCCTTGCCGATAATGCACGTGATGCTAACCATGATGTGTATATGGCTGGGCAGCCTGCTTTGACAGGTTGGGTTTATGAATACCAGCATCAGATGATTGGTATTTTTGGTATAACGTTAGCCGCGCTGATTATCGCGCTAGTTTTGTATACACAAAACATTGCAGGTGTCGTTACGCCTGTATTCGCGAGTATTGTTGCCGCGATATGGGGTTTTGGTTTTGCGGGTTGGATGAAGCTTCCGATAGAGCCACTGTTAATGATTGTGCCTTTATTGCTGATAGCAAGATCATTTAGCCACTGCGTGCAATTTACAGAGCGTTTCTATGAGGTATTTGCGCAGGTTGGTGATAAAGTTCGTGCGGCGGGAATTACCACTGGCTTAATGCTGGCGCCGTCTATACTCGGCATCATTACCGACGCGGCAGGTATTTTTCTTATTTCGATTGCGCCTATTCCGGCTATGGAAAGGTTCTCACTGTTCTGTGGCTTTTGGGCAATGATGCTGGCGCCGACAGGTGTGTTTCTTGCGCCGCTGTTATTGTCAGTTTTACCGGCACCCAAAAACCTCGATAAAATTATTTCTGAAGAGTCGGGTGGTGTTCACGGCAGAGTTAAATCTGTTTTAGCTTGGATAGCGACTTTTTCTCAAGGTAAGCGTGCTAGATACACCACAATAGTCGTTGTTCTTGTAGCTGGTTTTTCATTTTATCACTCCATACGTATTCAAATTGGCAACCCCGTTGAAGGCAGTAATTTGCTGTGGGAAGACTCAGAATACAATGTGTCTGTTGCAGAAATAAATCAGCATTTTCCTGGTGTAAATACCCTTGAAGTTATCTTGGAGGCAAAGGATTCATCTAATCCAAACCGGGTGGCGCGGCAAGCTGAAACAGTAACCACAATGCTGCAACTACAGGCATTGATGGAGGCCGGCGAGGATGCGCCAAGAGCAACACTATCTTTTGGCGATTTTTTAATGGACGCAAATCGCTTGATATCTGGTGGTCATCCCAAGTGGTTACCTTTGGATAATACTGATTCTGCAGTAAATGCAGCAACCTCTGCTGTACTTATGGGTACTAGCCCCAAAGCATATTCCCATGTTGTTGATTTTGAGTTGCAGAATTCTACGGTCTCTTTTTGGTATCCCGATAATAAGCAAAATACTGTTGATCACGCCCTTGCTTCTGCTGAGGCTGCAATCGCTAAGGTTGGTATAGATCATTCTGATTTCACCGTGCGCTTGGGTAGTGGCACGATTGCGATACAGCAGGCAATCAACCATGTGGTAGAGCGTTATCACTGGTTAATTATGGGGCTGTTGAATGTGGTGATTCTACTTGTTTCTAGCTATGCCTACCGGTCACTGGTGGCGGGCATGGTGCTGCTTATTCCTGTCAACCTTTCCAATATGATTTTGACTACATCTATGTCATTCATGGGTATTGGGCTTGATATTAATTCTTTAATGGTAGCGGCGATTGGTGTCGGTGTTGGTATTGATTACGGAATCTACTTGTTAAGCCGCATGTGCGAAGAATATCAGGAACGTGAAGATTACGGTGCCTCCATAACGGCTGCGCTTACAACAACAGGGAAGGCCATTATGTTTACCGCGAGCATTATGCTGATCGGTATTCTTCCTTGGTACTTCTTGTCTGGACTTAAATTCTTAGCAGATATGGGGCTGTTACTCGTACTGGTGATGCTTATCAATATGGTTATTGCCTTGGTCGTATTGCCATTGCTGGTCTGGCTTATCAAGCCAAAATTTGTGTCCAGTAAAGACATTATGGTGCTGGGTGAAGGTGTCGATATCGCCAAGCTGATGGCAGAAGATGAAGAAAAAAAGAAAACAGTCACTAATTTAAGAGCCGAAACGGTGTAATGGATTTTATTTATTATTCCGTTTTTCAATGCGCAAGATGACAACAATAAAAGGGTTTATCCCGGAGGAATATGATGCACATTAAAAAATATGATACCAACTTTAGTCGTCGTCGTTTTATGGAAAACACGATTAAAGGCATAGGGGCTGGTGGTGTTTTGGCACCATTGTGGCCACTGATTGCTAATGCAGAAGATACTAGCAAGGCTTATCCAGATGAGCTGTTATCCATCGAAATGTATACCAAAGGTAAAGTGAAGCCCGGTGACGTGATAACGGCTGATAATGTTGAACACGTTAAAGACTTGCTTGACCCCATTGCATATAAGCATGTCAAAGAAATGGGGCGTCGTATTCATATTGTTGAACCTGTGAAAGATGTGTCGCGCATTTTCCCGACAGAATATTTAGAGGCAACACTTAAAAACCAAGGTAAAGCGGTTATTGGTAAAGACGGTAATGTGTATACCAAAAGTGGGGAGCCTTGGATTGGTGGTACGCCTTTCCCTGAGCCAAAGAATGGCGTTGAAGCACAATACAATTTAACCCTGAGTTGGGGACGTCATGATTATTCCCAATATGCTGTGCGAGATTGGGATATCGATTCTTCTGGGGGTTTGTCTTATCAATACGATTTTGTGTGGACGGAATTGAATACTACGGCACGTACTGATGGCACTGTATGGAAAGGTAAAAAAGACTTACTGCGGTATCAATCAGTTTTCTTTACTGCTCCAAACGACAGTGCAGGTACGTCGTTCCTAAATATCTGGGATTACGATCAACGTAAATTTCCCGAGCTGCACGGTTATATTCCCGCTTTCCGTCGCGTCCGTCAGTTCCCTACTAACCAACGCTTTGAGCCGCTGGTTCCCGGTATTACTCTATTTTTATCAGACGCTTGGGCAGCTGGTGACCCACTGCAAACGTGGGGAAATTATAAAATTATTGGCCGTCAACCGATGTTGGGTGCGATAGGTTCTCGAAACTTTCATGGTGGCTACCATGATAATTGGGAGAAACCTGTTCATGGCGGCCCAAAAGATCAAACATTCTTTGATACTTATATGGAGCTTGTGCCTGAATGTATTGTTCTTGAAGGCGAGCCTACTGGCTATGCGCGAGCACCGGTTGGTAAAAAACGGGTATGGATTGATGTTCGCAATCAAATGTATGTTGCTTACGTTATTTATGATCGTCGCGGCGAAATTTGGAAGTCGTTTGAGCCGCATTACGCCATGCAGGACAACGATAAAATGACACGTAATGACGGCGCGCATCCTGCGTGGTCGTGGTCCAGTGTGCATAGCCATGATATTCAATCTAATCGCATGAGCCGATTTGTTCAGGCTAAGTCTGTCACCGGTGGTTATCAAAGTAATTACGATCCGGGCGATGTTGATGTCTTTAATAAATACCTTACTGTTCAAGCCATGCAGCGCCTTGGGGGTTGATGTGGACGTAATCGCGAAGCTTGTCCGGTGTGGGATGGGACTACTTGTTATTACTGTAATCGGTGCTGCAAATGCAGCGCCGTTGCAGGGGCAGCTAGTGAACCGTGGGCATGCACATGAGGCATTATTTGCCGTCAATGCCAGTAGTGAGGGTCTCATTGCTGTTGGAGGTGGCGGGCAGATAAGTACCAGCAAAGATGGCGAAAATTGGACAAGGCTTGATATAGACCTTGCTGGAAAATCATTGTTGGCAGTGTCTGATCTTGCTGGTAACGCAATTGCTGTTGGTCAGCAAGGCGTCATTGTTCGCCGTGATGGCAGTGGGTGGCATGAGCAAACCTCACCAACAACAGAGCGCTTATTTTCTGTGGCTCAGGATGGCGAGGGGTTTGTTATTGCCTCCGGTGGCTTTGGTACGGTGTTGCGGTCTGTTGATGGTGGCATACATTGGGAAAAGTTAGCCATTGATTGGCAGGCACTCATCGGGCAGTCCTATGAGCCTCATGTTTATAACGTGACGGTTGATGATCGTGGGCGAGCATACATGGTTGGAGAATTTGGCATGATCGCTAGGTCAGACGACCAAGGGCTTACATGGCAGGCACTGCACAGTGGCGATGAATCCTTATTTGGCTTTTCTCTAGGCGTGGACGGCTTGGCGTATGCAGTAGGTCAAAGTGGCACTATTTTACGCAGTCGTGACGCGGGGCTTAATTGGGAGAAAATAAGCTCGGGCAGTGAGGCTATTTTGCTTGATGTATCTATCCGTAGCGATGGTCGCGCTGTTGTGACAGGCATTCGCGAGGGGCTATCAATCGGTGCAGAAGACAGCAAGGCAACTCGTTTGGAAGATTCTCCCCTTTTAGTGTCTTGGTATTGTGATGTCAGTGTTTATAAAGGTGATTTTTATGTGGTTGGCGAAAAAGCCAATGTTATAAAGCTCTCTATTTAAAATATGTGTTGGAGATATATGGGTATGAAAAATAATAATCAGTTAGCGGCAGCTATTACCCTTGCCACTCTTGGGGTTAGCAATCCCGCGTGGTCGGCGAATGGTGAGTTATTTGGTATTGACTACAGTTCAAGCGGCTTTATTCGAGTCGAGGCGGCTGCGAAAACGGTTGGTGATGAGAATCCCTTTAATCAGCGCGGTAATATTTTTAACGGTGAGACCATCGATCGAGATGGTGGTGTCAATGCTGGCACCTTGTTGGGCCTTAATCTACCTATTGCGGTCGGCGTACCTATTACCGATCAGGCGACTCGCAATGGCGAGCCTGCAAATAACGATTTTAATTTTACCCAGGTTCGTTTGGAAAATACCTTGCAATTAAGGTTTAGTGATAACTGGTCTGCGACGGTAAAGTTACGCGGTATTTTTGATGCAGCGCAATATGATGAATTTGATCCCAATAGTGTAAATAGTGATGCAGCAGGGTATTTATACGGTGAGCCAAATTATTTTGAATACGATGATTATGAAACCGGCGGCGAGCAGAATCGCCTTGAAGTAGCTGGTGATAATTACATGATCGATTTTCCATCTCTCTATGTGGATTATCAGAATGGGCCAATTTTGGTGCGCGCTGGTAATCAACAAATAGCGTGGGGACAAGCACTGTTCTTTCGGGTAATGGATGTAGCTAACGGTTTGGACTTGCGGCGGCATTTAATATTGGACTTCGCTTCCGAAGAATATGCCGACGAACGTATTTCATCACCAGCTGTGCGTGTTTCTTACCAGTTAACCCCTAGCTGGGAGCTGGATATGTTTGCGCAAGCATTTCAGCCAACCATATATGCAAACCCCAATACGCCATATAACGTCATCCCTAGTCAGTTTACTGTTCATGATCGCTATAGCGACGCCAATGAAAAGATTAATAGTGGTTTTAGGCTGAAAGGTAATGTCGGTGATTTTGGTCTGCAATTTATGTACACCAATCGCTATAACCCTGACGGGGTTATTCGCTGGACGGCATCAGGTGTTAATCGTGATGCACCGGGTTTGCCTGGTACAGGCGCCATTCTAGCACAGACACCGCTAGAGGTTGATTCTACCGGCGTTTGGAGCGCGGAAGAATGGTTTACTTATGCCAGTATGGCGCGCTTAGATGGAACCGAAGGTTTAAATAAATTAATTACTGACTTCCCAGCTTCTCAGCTTTTATTGGCTAGACCGGTAAATGGTATAGATGCTGCAAAGGAAGAGCTAGATTTGTTCTTTATTCTAACGGGTGGTGTGGTTAATAGCCTGACGACAGGCCAAGGCATGGGCGGCTTGCGAGGCCATATCGAGCGAGAATATAAGCGGGAAGATATTTTTGGTACGGGCTTTAGTTACATCTTTAGCGGTGAGGCGGGCAGCTGGCTTGATCAGTTAATCCTTAACTTTGAAGTGTCTTTCACGCCAGATCGGGTGTTTACCTCGCCTGATCTTGGTCAGGAATATTTGGTTGAAGATGAGTATATCTCTGCATTGGTATTGGAAAAGTACCAGCGTTTTAGCCGGAAGTTCCCTGCAACGTATTTCGTCTTTCAGTGGATGCATCGCACCGAGAGCGATTTATTTGGCCGTCATCTGAGTGGTATGGGTGGGTCAGCAAACAATACACCTGAAGGTGTTGATGCTTGGGATGGCTTGGTGTTGGCAATTCAACAGCCGTTCCCCGGTTTGGTGTGGCGAGCTGATCTCTCAGTGCTGTACGACACGCGTGGAGGGATCTATGTTCAGCCAGCGCTTAAATGGAAGCCTAGTGGTAATTGGAATATTGAGGCCTTTTACAGTTATATCGATGACGATTTAAGCGCTAATGCCAATGAAAATATTATGCAGACGTTTGATTGGGCTGAAGAGTTTGGTTTGCGGGTTGCTTATCAGTTTTAATTTTTCTAGCTGTCGAGGGTGATGCCCTCGACTTTTGTCTAAGTAATAACGGGACCTTTCCGGCGGATTTTCCGCCGGCTTTTTTCAATAGGGCCGGACATGGTATTTCACATAAAAAAATATAATCAACACTATGCTCGCCGTCAGTTTATAAAGAAAACAGCGAGCCTTGCTTTGGGTGGTTTGTTAATGCCGGTTTGGAAAACCATGGCAAATAATGGCGATTTCTCGGCTGCCTACCCTGATGAGTTATTGTCCATTGATGAATACACTGGAGGAAAGTTATCCCCAGGGAATTATATTGATGCAAGCAATGTTGATCTCGTTAAAGATTTGTTGGAACCGGTTAAGTATTTTCAGATAAAAGAAATGGGTCGTCGTTTGCGTTTGCGAGAAACGACTCGTGACATTATGAAATTGAGTCCTTGGGAATATCTAGAAGCGAGCTTTAAAAATCGAGGTCAAGCTAAGTTCGACGAAAAGGGCAATGTGGTGACCTTAGAGGGAAAACCTTGGATAGGTGGCCTCCCGTTTCCAGAAGCGAAAAATGGTTTGGAGTTATTTGCTGGCTTGACCATGAGCTGGGGGCGGCATGATGCTTCCTTTTACGCTATTCGAGAATATGACTTAAGTCGCGAAGGGAAAATAAACTATCAGTATGAAAATGGTTGGGCTGAGTACGCACCGACCGGTAGATTGGTGTTACCCGAGGTGTACTGGAAGGGGCATGAAGATAAATTGCGCTACCAGAGTGTGTTTTTTTCAGAGCCAGACAGTGTTCGCGGTACGTCGTATTTGAATATTTGGCATTACGATCAGAATAAATTTCCTGATTTATATGGCTATATTCCCGACTTTAAACGGATTCGCCGTTTTCCAACCGATCAACGTTTTGAGCCATTGGTGCCTGGCTCGAGCTTATATTTGTCAGATGCTTGGGCCGCGGGCGACCCCTTACATACCTGGGGGAACTACAAAATAGTGTCGCGGGGGCCAATGTTAGCGGCGGTAAGTGGTGGTTGGAACTCTTCATCTGACACCTGGGCGCATACGACACATGGTGGGCCTAAGGGAGAGACATTTTGGGATACCGATGTTGAATTAGTTCCTGAGGCAATTGCAGTTGATGCTGAGCCAACCGGCTTTCCTCGCGCCCCTGTCGGGAAAAAGCGGGTGTGGTTTGACGCCCGCACGCAATTGCCGCTAGGCATGGTGTCATTTGATCGACGCGGTGAAATATTCCGATCGTTTGATGGTGCCTATGGTTTATATGAAGACGGTGATAAAAAAGTGATGGATGGTAAACATCCTTATTGGTCTTGGGGCCATGTTCACGCCTTTGATGTGCAAACGGGAAAAATGACACGATTAGAACAGCGGGCCAGCATGAGTGGTGGTCACAAAATGATGGTGAATTCGCATGATATCTATGACCGCTATTTAACGAACGGTGCACTGCGTCGTTTGGGTAATTAATATTTAATTTTATGGTGAGGTGAATGGCATGACAGAGACATATAAGGCATTAGTAGCAAACCGTCAAAATGGAAAGTTAGCCGTCGGTTTTGAGCAATTAAGCGCAACAGAGATTGGTGAGGGTGATGTCGAGGTTGCGGTTGAATACTCAACTTTAAATTATAAAGATGGCTTGGCCATGGCTGATGCAATACCTATTGTGCAAAAGGATAAATTGATTCTGGGTATTGATATGGCGGGGACAGTTGTTCGTTCCGAAAGCACCCGGTTTAAGGTAGGCGATAAAGTGGTCCTGAATGGCTACGGTGCATCGGAAACCCATAATGGGGGTTACACCCAACGGCTAAGAACTAATAGCGAATATTTAGTAAAACTACCTGCAGGTATTAGTACGAGGCAAGCAATGGCGATTGGTACGGCGGGTTACACGGCCATGCTATCGGTAATGCGATTAGAGAGTATGGGCGTTGTTCCTGAGTCTGGCGTGGTCTTGGTTACAGGCGCGTCTGGCGGTGTCGGTACAGTTGCTATTTCCTTGTTGTCAGCTTTGGGGTATCGGGTCACGGCATCGACAGGAAGAATGGATGAAGCAGCCTTTTTGAAAGGCTTGGGTGCTAACGATGTCATTAATCGTGAAGAGCTTTCTGAACCCGGTGAAATGTTGCAGTCCACCCGTTGGGCGGCGGCGGTCGATTCCTGTGGCAGTCACACCTTGGCGAATGTGCTTTCACAGCTGCATTACAGCGGCGTGGTGACGGCATGTGGGCTGGCCCAGGGCTTGGATTTGCCCAGCAATATGATGCCTTTTGCACTGCGGAATGTCTCTTTACTAGGCGTGGATTCTGTTCACGCGCCAATGCCTTTGCGTGAACAAGCTTGGAGCCGCTTGGCCAAAGATTTGGATATGGCTAAGTTGGAAGCGCTCACTGTCAATATCCCCTTTGAGGATCTTCCAGCGGCGGCGGGAAAAATTCTACAAGGGCAAATACGTGGTCGTGCGGTAGTTGAGATTGTGGCTTGATCAATACGTTATTTTCTAAGAAATTAAAATAATAAGGGCATGATTATGAATAAAACACTTTCGGTGTTTGGACTGGAAGGAAAGGTTGCCGTGGTGAGCGGAGCCGCGGCGGGCATTGGTGAGGCTTGTGCTAGGGCTTTTGCACAGGCGGGGGCTGCGGTAATGTTAAGTGATATTGATGTGGCAGCGTGCGAGCGAATCGCCGCTGAACTTAATGAGCAGGGGTTTGAGGCTAAAGCTATCCGTTTGGATGTGACTAGCGAGGCCGACTGGCAGGCCTTAACGGTAGTTTTGCAAGATTGGAAAAACCGCTGGGATGTTTTACTTAATAACGCCGGTATCTATATAGGCGGTTTGCTAGAAAATAACAGCAGTGCGCAAGTCAGTAAAATTAATCAGGTCAACATTGAGTCGGTATTTTTAGGTACTCGCACAGCAGTAGAGTGCATGAAGCCCAATGCGATGTTTGGTCATGGTGGTTCTATCATTAATCTGTCATCAATTGCGGGCTTAGTCGGTGTGCCTGGGCATAGTATTTACGGTGCCACCAAAGGGGCGGTTCGATCATTAACAAAGCACAGCGCGGTAGAGTTTGCGAAGTTTGGTTATGGGGTGCGGGTGAACTCTTTGCATCCGGGCTTAATTGAGACGGCGATGGGCGATCAAGCCTTGCAAGACTTTGTGGATATCGGTGTGGTCCCCAATGTTGATGAGGCAGCTACGCTGCTCAAGTCGGCAATGATTCCTATGGGGCGGCTTGGTAATGTCCAAGATATTGCCAATGCGGCTTTGTTTTTAGCATCTGATGCTAGCTCCTATGTAACCGGAGTCGAGTTAACCGTTGATGGCGGGTTTTGCGCTGCGTAAGCGCTGGAGGTTTTATGAATTGTCAGGATAAAGTCGCGCTGGTCACCGGTGCTGGTGTGGGAATTGGTGAGGCAACGTGCAAGGCCTTAGCGGCTGCAGGTGCAACGGTTGTGGTTAGTGATATCGATGAGGCGGCGGGGCTGCGAGTTGCAGATGAGCTTACTGCAGCAGGATATCAAGCCACATTTATAGCCTTAGATGTTTGCAATGAGGAACAGTGGCGCACTGTGATTAATGAGGTTGTTGAACGTTTTGGGCGTTTACAAATACTGATTAACAACGCAGGCATTGCCAATATTTGTGGAATTGAAGAAGAGACGCTCGAAGGTTGGCGAAAAACAAATACTATTAATAATGATGCTGTGTTTCTTGGCACCCGTGAAGCAATTCGAGTGATGAAAAATTCTGGTGGCAGTATTGTGAATATTTCGTCCATTGAAGGGATTGTTGGTGACCCGATGCTTCCGGCATATAACGCGAGTAAGGGCGCGGTGCGCGCCTTCACAAAGTCGATAGCCTTATATTGCGCAGATCGTGGTTACGGTATCAGGGTGAATTCTATGCACCCCGGTTATGTTGCAACACCCTTGGTTAGTGGTGCGCTGGCGCGCCTAAGTGCCAATGATGCTGAAGCATTTGCACAGCGAGTGGTGGCGAGTATTCCAATGGGGCGAATGGCAGAAGCGGATGAGATAGCTAATGGGGTGGTGTTTTTAGCCTCGGATGATGCGTCGTATATGACCGGTTCGGAACTCATTATGGATGGTGGCTACACAGCACGATAGATTCACCGCTGTTTGATTAATAATACGGTGGCTCAAGGCGGTATTATGCGTGAAGGTTTGCTCTTTCCGATGATTGCTTTACTGATTGGTGCCTGCATCCCGGTTCAAGCATCATTAAATGCAGCATTGAGTAAGTCGTGGGGTAATGTGTATTACCCCACGCTGGTTCTTTTTACTGTGGCGTTGTTGTGTATTGGTTTTGTGGTGGTGGCGAAGGGGATTCGGCCACCCAATTTTGCAGCTGTCAGTAGCGCACCTAGTTATGGCTATATGGCGGGATTAATTCTTGTAAGTAATATTTTGCTGATTACTTATTTGGCGCCAGGAATGGGGATGGGTAACGCCATTTTTTATATTGTAACAGGGCAAATTGTTGCTGCTGTTATTATTGATCACTTTGGGATGTTCGGCGTTAGTAAGATCCATCTGTCATGGCATCGTGTGAGTGGCGTGATGTTAATGGTATTAGGTCTAAGTTTAGCAAGACACTAGCGAAACGAAGCTAGCGTGTTTTTGAGTGTCATCGCTCAGCTTAGCTTGGGTATAATGGACGGTATCTTTCTGATTTTACAAGAGTGTGCCTTTTCTTATGCCTGACAATACTGAGTTCACATTATCTCCTTTGAGTCGAACTATCGAGCAAGACGGTAAAAAGCTCCGCGTTGAAATTTCTGACAATAATGCGGGCGGTTGGTTATTGGAGGTCTTTGACGAATTTAATAATTCGACGGTATGGGAAGACGCCTTTGAATCAGAGCAAGATGCTTTGTTTGAAATTGAGGCAACTATACGAGAAGAAGGGATAGATTGTCTTATTGGCCCTGTTGATGGTGGTGTTGTATAGCGATGGCTAAGGTGTGTTATGAGTGAACTCTTAAATACCCCTGTTGCCCTCGTCACTGGTGCTGGGCAGCGGTTGGGTGCAGAAATTTGCCGCCACCTTCATGCACGAGGTTATCGTATTGTTATTCATTACCGGCACTCTGCTGAGTCGGCAGTGCAGCTATGTGAATCGCTTAATGCATTACGAGCTAATTCTGCTATTACCTTAAGCGCTGATATGAATTCTGTTTCTGAAGTCGAGTCTTTGGCAAAAAAGGCGGTGTCGCAGTGGCAGCGTTTGGATGTATTGGTGAACAATGCGTCGAGTTTTTATCCGACGCCATTGGGTACTGTCACCGAAGCCCAGTGGGATGATTTGCAGGGTAGCAACTTGAAAGGCGCCTTCTTTTTGGCCCAGGCTCTGGCAATAGACTTGGCGTGTTCGTCTGGTTGTATCGTGAATATGATTGATATTTACGGTAGTAAACCGCTTGAAAAATACCCCGCCTACTCCATTGCCAAGGCTGGTGTGGCAATGATGACGCAGTCACTGGCGCTTGAATTGGCACCTGAAGTACGTGTAAATGGAGTTTCGCCAGGGGCAATTTTATGGCCAAGCGAAGAAACGGAATACAGTATTAACGAAAAGCAGGAGCTTTCGCAGCGGGTGCCCTTGCAGCGCCAAGGTGAAGCTACTGATATTGCTAAAACCGTCGTATTTCTAGTGGCAGATGCGCCGTATATTACTGGGCAAATGATAGCGGTGGATGGTGGTCGCTCGGTGGTGTTATAGCTCAATGAGCGCTGGACTGAACTGAGGGTCGCAGTTCATGTTTGTTATGGTGGTTTTATTTTCGGGGTGTGCCTATAGGCACACCCCGACATTTTTTCTATTAGCGATTCAGGCGGTGATTGATAAGTTCATCAACAACTGTAGGGTCAGCTAAGGTAGATGTGTCGCCTAGGGTGTCTAACTCATTGGCGGCAATTTTGCGTAATATTCGCCGCATAATTTTGCCTGAGCGTGTTTTCGGAAGGCCTGGCGCCCACTGAATTAGATCAGGTTTGGCGATAGGGCCAATTTCTTGGACGCAAAGTGCAATGAGTTCGCGAATAAGTTCATCGCTACCCTCGGTGTCGTGCATTAGTGTAACGTAGGCGTAAATTCCCTGCCCTTTAACGTCATGTGGATACCCCACCACTGCGGCTTCAGCAATAGCGGGGTGTAGCACAAGTGCACTTTCGACTTCAGCGGTGCCCATGCGGTGACCAGAGATATTTAAGACATCATCGACGCGCCCCGTAATCCAATAGTCCCCGTCTGCATCACGGCGAGCCCCGTCGCCGGTAAAGTAATAGCCGGGGTGAGTGCTGAAGTAGGTTTCGATTAAGCGTTGATGATCGCCATAGACACTGCGGATTTGGCCCGGCCAAGAACGCTTGATAACCAATAAGCCTTCGCCTGCGCCGTCGATTTCATTGCCATCGTTATCCAGTAGTGCTGGCTCAACACCAAAGAAGGGGCGGGTCGCCGACCCTGGTTTCATATCGATTGCGCCAGGTAGCGGGGTTAGCATGTGCGCCCCAGTCTCTGTTTGCCACCAAGTATCAACGATGGGACAGCGCTCTTCGCCAATAACGCGGTAATACCACTCCCATGCTTCTGGGTTAATGGGCTCACCAACCGTACCGAGCAGGCGTAGGCTGCTGCGATCAGTTTCGCTAACAAATTCATCGCCAGCCCCCATTAGAGCGCGCAATGCAGTGGGGGCTGTATAGAAAATGCTGACCTTGTGTTTGTCGACAACTTGCCAGCATCGGGATGCATCTGGATAGGTTGGGACGCCCTCAAACAGCAGCGTGGTTGCTCCGTTGGCTAGTGGGCCGTAAACAATATAGCTATGGCCTGTTATCCACCCAACATCGGCGGTGCACCAGTACACCTCGCCATCTTTGTAGTCGAAAACGTATTTATGGCTCATCGCCGACTGCAGCAAATAACCGGCGCTGGTGTGAAGCACGCCTTTTGGTTTGCCGGTTGAACCCGAGGTGTACAGTATAAAGAGGGGGGCTTCACTTTCTACTGCGACTGGGGGGCAGTCTGAAGACACCTTGGAAACTTCTTGGTGATACCAGAGGTCGCGTTGTTCCTGCCAATTGATCTCGCCTCCGGTGCGTTTTACTACCAAACAGGACTCAATACTCGGGCAGTCATTTAAGGCAAGGTCTGCATTAGCTTTAAGCGGGATTTTTTTCCCACCCCGTAAGCCTTCATCAGCGGTGATCAGCATTTTACACTCTGCATTTTGAATGCGATCCTTGAGTGCCTCGGGTGAAAAACCGCCAAAGACCACTGAGTGCACCGCACCAATTCGGGCGCATGCCAGCATTGCATAGGTGGCTTCGGGAATCATTGGCATGTAGATACAGACGCGATCACCTTGGCTTACGCCTTGAGCGAGTAAGACATTGGCCAGTTTGCACACCTCGCTATGGAGCGCTTTATAGCTAATAGTTATTGATTCACTAGGATCGTCGCCTTCCCAGATAATGGCTGCTTGGTCTCCTCTGGTCTCCAAGTGACGGTCAATACAGTTGTAAGAGACGTTAAGTTTACCGCCATCAAACCAGCGGGCATCTCCTTTCTCAAAATCATAACTATTTACTGTGTGCCATGGTTTATCCCAGCTTAGAAATGCTGTGGCTTGGTCGGCCCAGAAGGTATCTGGGTTACTGATAGATTGCTGGTACATTTCGTCGTATTGCTGGCGATTGATGTGAGCATTTTCGGCGAAAGTGGTGGGGACTGGGTGAATAATATGCTTGCTCATGAATCTTGCTCTCTTAGTACGATTGTTATGTTTGTTAATCTTCTGCGTCAGTGCAGGTATTTATTTTAATGAGTAAAGGCAGGATAACGGCTTGGGCTTGATGATTGAAGCTTAAATTGCGCTCAGTTTAGCGGCGTGACAATGCCCAGAATATCTTTCCGGGGTTGGTGCTGGTATTGGGGGGGAAGGCAGAGGCTGATACCTCTGCCAATAGATTAGGCGACTTGAACGGGGATGGCGTTACTGGCGTGACTGACAGTATTATCCGGATTCATATAAATTAGGCGCGGCTTAAAGTTGATTAGCTCAGCCTCTGAATAGGTGGCGTAGGCGCAAATGATAATGGTGTCATTGACGCTGGCCTTGTGTGCAGCGGCGCCGTTGATAGAGATAATGCCGCTATTCTCTTCACCGCGAATGGCGTAGGTGGTAAAGCGCTCGCCATTGGTGACGTTGTAAATCTGAATTTGTTCAAATTCACGGATGCTCGACATATCAAGCAGCTTACCGTCTATGGCGCAGGATCCCTCATAATCTAGCACAGCATGAGTGACACAAGCTTTGTGGAGTTTCGCTTTCAGCATGACTGATTGCATAACACTGTTCCTTTCTCTTTAAGTCTAGGCTGGCTTTAATTTGCTGCCAGCATTCCCCAGTCGGCGCTGGGGTTAACATTTAGGGTTACATTGTCGATCAAGCGCGTAGTGCCTAGTTTGGCTGCGGCGAGAATGACTACTTCTTCAGTATCCCCAGTGATTGGACGCAGGGTACGAGCATCGCAAATAGTAAAATAGTCAGATTTTAATCCGGCCTTGTTAAGGCTGATTTTTGCATGCTGCTCTAAATTACTATAGCTGTCGTAACCGCAGGCAATAGCTTCCCGTGTTTCTTGCAGTACTCGGTGTAAGGTCGGTGCTATGCTACGTTGCTCGGTATTTAAATAACCGTTTCGTGAGCTTAATGCTAAACCGTCTTGCGCCCGCGCAGTTGCAACGCCAATAATATTAATTGGCATACATAAGTCGCTTACCATTTTACGGATAACGCTAAGTTGCTGAAAATCCTTTTCGCCAAACACGGCTGTGTCTGGTTGCACAATATTAAATAATTTGGCCACGATGGTAGCAACGCCGGTAAAGTGCCCCGGACGACTTGCGCCACAGTGGTTGTCAGACAGCTCGGGCACACTAATTTTTGTGTGGCTGTCCATTCCTTCCGGATAAATCTCACTTGCGTGGGGAAGGAATAGGTATTGCGCGCCCTCTGCAAACAATTTTTCTTTGTCGGCAGCAAGGGTGCGTGGATAGTTACTGAGGTCTTCGTTAGCGCCAAATTGAAGGGGGTTCACGAAGATGCTGACAACTACAATGTCGGCGTGCTGCTTGGCATGCTGAACAAGGCGTAGGTGCCCCTCATGTAAGTTGCCCATAGTCGGTACAAACGCGATGGTTTTTCCACTGCGCTTTTCCGTGTTTATGGCGGCCCTTAATGATGCGGCTGTGCTGTAAGTTTTCATACCACCCAACTTCCCAATCTCGTACTTCGCAGAGCGAAGGTAGTTTGCTGTGAAGTCAGTCCGCGCACACCGCGGGCTGGCGACCAATACACTGGCAATAAGGTCCTAAAAAGCTGAAAAGACTGTTCATAATCTGATCAGTTTGGCCAGTGGCGGGCAAGTATGCCCCAATCGGAATGGCCGTTCAATGCTTTGGTAACAAAAAATTCATTACTTTGTTACCTTGGAAAACGTTTCCCGAGGTAACAGTTTAATATTGTAAACCTTTAGTTGAAACTATGCTCGTCCGTCGGGAAGCTGCCGTCAAGAACTGCGCTATTATAGCGTTTTAGAGCATCTTCTATACTATTACTTCCCTCCGCAAAGTTACGTACAAAGCGTGCGGTTTTCTCAGTAATGCCAAGAAGGTCATGTAACACCAGCACTTGCGCATCGGTATCGCAACCGGCGCCTATGCCTACCACAGGAATCTTAAGGGTTGAGCTGATCTCTGCCGCTAACTGGCGGGGGACGCATTCAAGCACCAGCATGGCTGCACCGGCTGCCTCAAGCGCTATTGCATCGTTGAGAATTGCTTTCGCTTGGCTGTCGTCTCGACCCTGTACTCGATAGCCGCCTAATACGTTGACGGACTGTGGGGTGAGCCCCAAATGGCAGCACACTGGAATTCCTGCCTGGTTGAGAAGGCAAATGCTTTCTGCCAGCCAGCTACCGCCTTCAATTTTGACCATATGAGCACCCGCTCGCATTAGTGTTGCGGCGTTGTCTGCGCATTGCTGGGGGTGGTTATAGCTGCCAAAGGGCATGTCGCTGATAATGAGCGGTTGTTGGCAGCCGCGCGCAACGCTAGCTGTGTGGTAAGCCATATCGTCAATGGTCACGGCCAGTGTTGAGTCACGCCCTTGAAGTACCATGCCTAGCGAGTCACCAACCAGAATAGTTTCTATGCCGGCTTTTTCTACAAGCTTTGCAAAACTTGCGTCATAGCACGTTACCATGGCGAATTTTTCCTGCTGTTGCTTCTTTGACAGCAGTTTGAGTATGTTGACTTTGCTCATAGAGTACCTCGGCAGTGCTCAGAAAAATGTGGGGTTAAAATAATGTCGACCACTGCGTATTTCCAGTAGATATTGAAGTAATTGCTCATATTGACGGTCGTTATTGGCAAAATCTATTTCGCTGGCATTAATAATTAGGAGGGGTGAGTCGTTATAGTTAAGGAAAAACTCACTGTAAGCGGCGTTTACCCGTTCTAAGTAATCACCATGAATACTCTGCTCAAACTGTACGCCACGATGCTGTATTCGCTCTTTTAACACTTTTACTGGGGCTTGTAAGTAGATCACTAAATCGGGGGTGGGAATATCGACCTCAACCTGTTGATACACTTTGTGGTAGAGCTCTAATTCATTCGGCTCTAAGGTGATTTGGGCAAATAGCGGGTCTTTTTGAAATAGAAAATCAGCGATATGTGTTTGGCTAAACATATCGCTTTGGCGTAAGTCACTCAGTTGTTGTGCGCGTTGAAATAAAAAGAATAGTTGCGCTGACAATGCGGCGTGACGCTGATTGGCATAAAAGCGCTCAAGAAAAGGGTTATCTTCAGCTTGCTCAAGCAGCATCTGATAGCCAAGTGACGTGGCTAAACGCCGTGTTAGTGTGCTTTTACCCACCCCGATGGGGCCTTCAATGGCGATGAAGCAGGGTGGTTTTTCGGCGTTGATAATGGGTTCATTAAGAAGTGATCGCTTTATCATCTGGCTCTAAAACCCATAGTTTGTCGTTGTCGGAATAGTGTGTGCTGAATTGTTTTTCAGGTCCATTTAAACCATGGTGGCTGAGTAATTCTGCTGGTGCAATATCGAAGAGGGGCCGGAGCACGAAATCTCGCTCAAACATTCGTGGGTGGGGAACTGTCAATTCAGGCGATTGAATTATGGCTTGGCCGTACAACAGCAAATCAAGATCTAAGGTTCTTGCAGCCCAGCGTACAGTGCGCTGGCGCTGATGTTGAGCTTCGATGGCCTGCAGTGTGTTGAGAAGCTTGCTTGCCGTCAGGGTGGTATCAATTGCTATTACCGCATTGACGTAGTCATCTTGCTCGCCTGGACCGATAGCTACTGAGCCATAAAGGCGAGATTGCGCTATTAAATGACAGCCGGGTGTGGCAGCAATGGTTTTAATAGCGCTCAAAACTTGTTGCCTGGGTGTATTTAAATTGCTGCCCAAGCCAATGTAGCTTCGCGTCATCGTGCTTTACGAGGGCCGCGGCGGCGTCGAGTCGGACGGGCTTTATCGCCTGCTGGTACTTGAGTCAGCATGGCGCCACGGGTATCGCTGTGTGCTTCTTGAAATGCCAGCCACCACTGCCCAAGTCCTGCTTCTATTTCACCGGCTTGTTCGCGCAGTAATAGAAAGTCAAAGCCGGCGCGGAAGTAGCGATGGCCTAGCAGTAGTTCTGCCCGTTTACCCGAGCGACGGGTTAGGCGGCTTTGCAATTCCCAGATATCTCGCATTGGCAGCGAGAAGCGCTTGGGGATGGCAACGGTTTGCTGTTGTTTGTGGAGCACGCGCTCAGCGGCTTGGTGAAGTGCTGGGATTTCTGGCACGCCACTGTCGATGATTTCTTTATGTGTCTTTTTGACAACCGGCCACAGTAATACGGCGTAGATAAATGCCGGTGTAACGGGTTTACCCTCGGCAATTCGTGCGTCGGTATTGATTAGGCCTTGCTGGATAAGTTCCTCGGCCGCTGATGCGGTTTGATTCAGCATCTTATGGGTGGCTGGGAACAGGGGGCGAAACAAGTCGTAGCGCTGCATTAGGGCGTAGGTTTGAAGTCCTTGGCCCGACATAAGCAATTTGATTACTTCATCAAACATCCGTGCCGCAGAGATATCTGTGAGTAGCGGCGCCAAGCGTTTAAGCGGCTCTTCGGTATGTTGCTCGATATCGAAATTAAGCTTTGCGGCAAAGCGTACAACTCGCAACATTCGTACCGGGTCTTCGCGGTAACGGGTTTCTGGATCGCCGATGATGCGGATTAGTTTCTGCTCTAGGTCGTGCATGCCGCCAACGTAGTCATGAACGCAAAAATCGCGGCTTGAATAATAAAGTGCGTTGATGCTCAGGTCGCGGCGTGCAGCGTCTTCATCTATTGAGCCGTAGACATTGTCGCGAGTAAGCATGCCAGACTCAGTTCGAGCTGAATTTTTGTTGCGCTGGGTTGACGTGCTCGGCGCGTCGTGACTACCACGAAAAGTCGTAACCTCGATGACCTCTTTGCCAAAGCGGACATGGACAATACGGAAGCGGCGGCCAATGATCCTGCTGTTACGGAATGCGCCGCGTACTTGTTCTGGCGTGGCATTGGTTGCTATGTCGAAGTCTTTGGGGTGGCCGCCAAGTAAAAGGTCTCTTACTCCGCCCCCTACTAAATACGCGTCAAAACCTTCGTCATTTAAGCGGCGGATGACTTTGAGTGCGGCGTCGCTTATATGCTTGCGGGATACGCAGTGGTCGTCTCGCTGAATGATGGTTGCAGCGCTTGATGTATTGTTGGGTTTGGAAAACTTGTTGGAGATTTTTTTCCAGAGCCCGGTTACAGAGCTAGATGTCATTGATTTCTGCGTAGCCGATAAATTTTGTAAAGCCGGTATTCTAGCACAGGCGTATTTGTAGTGTTGTTAAAGGAGTGATGGATTTTAGAGGTTAATGAGTTAGAGCGTGTTGAGGGAAATTGCTAGGGGGTAAAACGAAGAAGGGGAAAACAATGTCTTCCCCACCCAGGTCTCTTTGCTTATGTATTATTATTATTCTTTCTCTATTTTCTTATTATTATTTTCATTTTTTATTATTCTTCGCCCCTAACATAGAGCACTTGCCGTGCCAGCTTTTTAATCTCTTTGTATATCAACACCTTACGTTTTTTTGCTAGTTATTATTACTTAGGTGATTATGCGGATTGTTACCTTAATAAACGCCTGTTGTTACGATTACTGGCCTTTGGTAACGCTCGGCTTGATGGTTTATGTTCCTGCGCGAGCACTGACCTTTTTGCGAGGGATTCCAAGCCGTTGACGTCGCTCCCAAAGACATTTTCTGCTCACCCCCAGCTTTTGGGCTAGTTCGGTTTCGCTCATAGAGTCTTGGTGTTCAAGAACAAAGCGTTGGAAATAATCTTCTAAGGACAGGTCTTCGCTCGGATCGGCGTGATGGGGTTTGCGCCCATCGCGGCTTCGCGAGTCAGAGTTGGTGTTATTTGTTGGTCGAGAGGGTGAGTCGTTATTACGCCCTCTGATTTGGCTGATATCAACCAGTTCTAAATCGATGTCGAGCAGTTCGTTGTCGATTTCTTTGCGCTCACACAGTATTACCGCTCGCTCAATGGCATTCTCAAGTTCGCGGATGTTACCCGGCCATATATAGGTGGTGATGGCCTGAATAGCTTTGGGGCTGAAATGCATTAACGGTTTCTTCATTTTCTCGCAGCGATTTTTGAGTAGTGTCTCTGCAAGCTCTAAGATATCTTTGCCGCGCTCACGCAGTGGCGGCAATTCTAATTTCATTACGTTAATTCGGTAGTAAAGGTCTTCTCGAAAGTCCCCATCGTGGGCCATTTCCTTGAGATCGCGGTGGGTAGCGCAGACCAGCCTAACGTTGACCTTGATTGACTCTACTGAGCCAATGCGGCGTATTTCGTCTTCTTGGATAAATCGAAGTAGTCGAGCTTGGGCTTCAAGGGGGAGTTCACCAATTTCGTCGAGAAATAGTGTACCGCCGTCGGCGGCTTCAATAAGGCCGGTGCGATTTGCATTTGCCCCTGTAAACGCCCCTTTCTCATAACCAAAGAGTTCTGACTCTATCAGCGTATCGGGAATGGCGGCGCAGTTAACGCAAATAATGGGTTTGCCTTGGCGCGGGCTTTGATTGTGGATGGCGCGGGCGACGAGTTCTTTACCGGTGCCGGTTTCGCCGTGGACAAGGACGGTGGCGTCGGTGGGTGCGGCTTTGCGAATGTAATCATAAAGCTGTTGCATGGCTTTACAGCTGCCAATCATACCGTTGGCGTCGGCAATTTGTTTTCGTTGGTTGCTCGTAGGCTCCAGCGTGTTGACTTTTTTCTCGCTGCTGGTGGTGCGGATAATACGCTCAACTGTTTCTAGCATTTCGTCGTGATCAAAGGGCTTGGCGATATAATCTATGGCGCCCTTCTTCATGGAGTCGACGGCGGATTTAAGACTGGCATAGCTAGTCATAATCAATACCGGTGCATCCGTTTTATTGATTAAGTCGGTGCCCGATGCACCGGGTAGGCGCAAATCGCTAATGATTAAGGCGTAATCATTAATATTGTAATTGGCAATGGCCTTCGATACGGAGTCCGCTTCATCAACTTGGTAGTCATTTCGCTCAAGCAGGCGTCGAAGCGCTAGACGGATAACATCTTCGTCTTCGACTATTAGGATTTTAGGCATATTTCTCTCCGTGGATTCGTCTAGCTACTACCGAGCGGGCGCGTAGCCGAACAACATAACGCGATCAGCTAAATATTTCTAGTTTGGCTCGGGCTTACTTAGTGGCAGTCGGATGTGGATACGCGTTCCGTAGGTGCCGAATTCCATAACAGGGCTCTCGATACTTACTTCGCCATCGATGTCGTTGATAATGTTGTAGACCAAGGCGAGCCCCAGCCCAGTACCCTTCCCAGGATCTTTGGTGGTAAAGAAGGGTTCAAATATTCGACTCTGCAACTTTTGATCAATACCCGAACCTTGATCGGTTACGGTGATATGTGTCTCATCGTTTTCGATTCTGGCATCTATCGCGATGGTCGCGTTTTCATTGCTCGCATCTCTGGCGTTTGATAGTAGGTTTATGAATACTTGCATTAATTTTTGGTTGTCGCCATCGACAATAATGCTCTCAGGGCAGAGGTTGCTATAGAGGATTTGACGGGCCTCGTTGTCCAAGCTAAGTAGCTGAATGGCTTCTGATACACAGTTACGTATGCTGACGGCTTCGGTTATTTGTGAGCTTACTTCGCGGCCAGTGTGGGCGAAGTTGACCAGGGTGTGGACTATGCTACTGATACGCTGGGTTTGTTTAACGATTTGAGATGCGGCTTCTAGGGTGTCGGGGTTCTCGGTGTCGTAGCGTAAGTTTTGAGCTAAGCAGGCAATGCCGGTGACAGGGTTGCCAATTTCGTGTGCTACCCCTGCTGCTAGGCGACCAATTGAGGCTAGGCGCTCTTGGTGAGTGAGCTCATGTTCGAGTAATTGGGTGTCGGTGATGTCTTCGACAACAATAATCAGTTCATCGCGGCCCCACATTTGGGATTCGGTGCGATGTAGGTTAAGCCAGCGCAAGCCTTTTTCGGTCTCAACACAAAACTTGCTGCGGTGGAGGTCGCTGCTAGCAAGAAAGTTGATGAGGCACGCTGCCCAAGGTCCGGGTAAGCCTGTGAGGCGAGAGCCGGTAATCGCATTGGATTTGATGGCCGTAATGTCGGCCATTGAGGTATTCCATAGCAATATTTCTTGGTCGTTGCCTAAGGCGCAAACGCCAATGGGAAGGTCTTCTAGGGTTTGGCGATGATAGCGACGTAAGCTATCAAGGTCGGCAGCGAGCCCGGTGAGATTGGTTTGATAGCGTTCTAAGCGCTCTTCTATATAGGTAATGTCTTCACTATTACCTAATACGCTGTCGGTATAGGGTAAAACGCGGTCGATCACGCGGCGTGCGCTTGATGGGCCAACCAGTGACGATAAATTAATTTCAATTCTGTCGCGGATGCGGCGTAAAGCATAGGGGCGGGTTTCTAGCTCACTAAGCTGCAACTCATCGAGTGCTCGTCTGAATTCTTGTTCGGCGGCATGATCCCCCAAGGCCTCTTGTAAGCGTTGTTTTATTTCACCTGCGGTTTGTAGATTGAGGGTGTGGCGGCTAGGGCGGTT
This sequence comes from Zhongshania aliphaticivorans, assembly GCF_902705875.1. Lineage (NCBI taxonomy): Bacteria > Pseudomonadati > Pseudomonadota > Gammaproteobacteria > Cellvibrionales > Spongiibacteraceae > Zhongshania > Zhongshania aliphaticivorans. The sequence continues at coordinate 40,638 of NZ_CACSIK010000005.1, forward strand.
AAGATCGTCTAAAGTACAGGCTTCTGCGGCGCTACGTTCTTCAGATGATGTTTCGCTAAAAATCGATACGATGATAAATAAGAGGCTGTTTATACCTAAGGATAAGCTGGCAACAATAACCCAAAATAAGTCGCGGTCTACTGTGTAGGGGTAGAGTTTTTCTAAGTAAGCAGGGTGGTAGTCACTAAACATTGGCAGTAGTAAACCGAGCCCCCAAACGACAAAGCCTGCACTCAAGCCGCTAATAAAGCCATTGCGGTTGGCGCGTGGCCAATAAAGTACGGCGAGTACACCAGGTAAAAATTGTAGGCAGCCGCAGGCAGAGGCCATGGTCAGACTGGTAAGGGTTTGGGTGTCTCCTATAAATTCATAAAAGACAAAGGCAATTAAAATGATTGCGCAAATCAGCAATTGGCGAGTCATTAATAGCCAGCGGTAAATATCCACCTCGCGGCCTTTGGGGCGAAGTACTGGCAAGACAATATGATTTAAGCTCATTGAGGCGAGTGCGAGGGTGGTGACAATGATGGCTCCACTCGCCGCGGATAAGCCACCTAGGTAAATTAGTGTGGTTAACCATAGGTTGTCGAAATTTAGTGATAAGCCCAGAGCGAAATAACTCGTTGTTATGTCGAGGCCGGCGGCTTTTCCAGCCCAGAGTATGGGGAGAACGGGTGCACTTATAATAAGTAAAAATAAGGGGAGGCCCCAGCTAGCGGTAACAAGGTTTTGGCGGCTGGGATTTTCTGCAAATAACATGTGGAAGACGTGGGGCATACAGACGGATGCAGCGAAAAACATGATAAGCATAAGTCTGCTAGTGTCGGCGGCTTGTGGGGCGCTTAAATTGTTTACTATTTGCGGGTTGGCATTTAACCATTCCTGTAAGCCGCCAAAACCACCGAATACAGTATTTACGGCAATGATGCCGATTAATACGATGGCCAGCATTTTAACAATAGACTCAAAGGCGAGTGCCACCACAAGTCCGCGATGACTGTCTTTGGAGGCAAGATTGCGTGAGCCAAATAGAATTGTAAATACAGTGATGACGACGCAGAAAAGTAACGCGGCGAGGTTTTTAAAGCGAGAGTGGTCGGCGTTTAATGCGTCGCCAACACTTAAGATCAAGGTGGAGTCAGAGACAATTTTTATTTGTATAGCAAGCAGTGGCCAAACGGCAAGTGCCAAAAATAGGGTTGCAATAGAGCCCACCCAAGAGCTGCGAAAGCGGAAGCTCAGCAAGTCGGCGAGGGAGTTCAAGCGATAGCTTTTACAGATTTGGTGTAGGGGCGCTAAAAGTATGGGCAGTAAAATCAGCGCGGCTGAAATACCAATATAATAATTTAGAAAGCTATAGCCGTAGCGGTCAGCAAAACCAATTGCACCATAAATCGCAAAACCACTGGCGTATACACCAAGTGATAAAACATACACGCTTGGGTGATTGACGAGGCGTGAAGGTAGTAGTTGGCGTTCGGTGGCGTAGGCAATGGCAAATAAGAGTAATAGGTAGCCAATACCAATAAGAAAGAGTGTGTTGAGGCTAAGGGGCATTGCGGCGCTGCTGATAGAGGCTGATATAAACAAAAAGAATAATTAGCAACCATACCGCATGATGTCGATACCAAAGTGTACTGGTTTCGTTTAGCCAGCGACCAAGCGTTGGTGTATAGATAAAGGCAAAGGTGGCTAAAAGCAGTAAAGATGAGTGAATTTGCATGGTGCTCGCAACGTTAGCGTAGTCTTTTGGATGTTACTGGAGCCGCTGTAAAACTGCAAAGTATTGCTAGAGGCTAAGGCTGGCGCCAGCGGGAATAAGCTGGGGGCGCCAGTGCTCGATAGCCCATTGCAGTATTTTAGTTGTGTTTAGTTCGGGTGGTGGTAGCGGTTGATTCAAATAGCTTAACACCTTACGTAGATTTTGACTGGCAAGCTGGTTGTTGATGGCGGGTGCACAGCTTTGTTTGCTTAGTTTGTGGCCGTCGTCACCGACAATGACCGGCAGGTGTAAATAACGCATTGCTGGGAGTGAAAGCGCTTGTTGGAGATGGAGTTGCCACGCTGTTGCATCGAGAAGATCGACACCTCTTACCACGTCGCTGATATGTTGATCGGCATCATCGATGACTACGGCGAGCTGGTAGGCGTAAAGTCCGTCGCGTCGTTTTAGGACGGGGTCTCCAATTTTGTCGGCAGAATAGCTTTGAGCACCTTGTACGCGATCGGTAAAGCGCACATTGGTATGTGGGATTTTTAGGCGAATAGCGGAGTCACCCTCTTTGGGTGGGTTTATACATTGCTTAGGGTGTATGCCGCCGTGTTGGGCAAGTTGGGCGCGTGAACAACTACAGTGGTAAGCGTTTTGAGTGGTCACCAGTTTGGAAAGCGCGGTTTCATAGTTTTTACTGCGTTGGTTTTGCCAGAGAATGTCTCCATCCCAGTATAGCGAATGGGCCTTTAGGCTGTTGATAATTAACTTTGCAGCACCATCTTGTTCGCGGGGCGGATCTATATTCTCAAGGCGTAGCAACCACTGACCTTGGTTTGCGCGCGCATCTAAGTAGCTCGCTACTGCTGTAAGCAGAGAGCCTAAGTGGAGGGGACCGCTTGGTGAAGGGGCAAACCGGCCAATGTAGCCAGTGTGTAGTGCTGACATAAGAAGCCTGTTAGCGAGGGTGGCCAATAATGCCACCCATGCAGATTAACCGCGTTCTTGGCGCTCTTTAATTTCGTCGAGCGTTTTGCAATCTATGCACAAGGTTGCAGTAGGTCTAGCCTCAAGACGTTGAATGCCAATGTCTACGCCACAAGTGTTGCAGAAGCCATAGTCATCTTCGTCAATGAGGTCGAGGGTGGAGTCAATTTTCTTGATTAACTTCCGCTCACGATCACGCGTACGCAACTCAAGGCTAAATTCCTCTTCCTGGGTCGCTCGGTCAGCGGGGTCCGGGAAATTGGCAGCCTCGTCTTTCATATGGCTTACAGTGCGATCCACTTCTTCCATAAGCTCAGCTTTCCAGCTAAGCAGAATCTGGCGAAAATGCTCCTTTTGATTGTCGTTCATGTATTCTTCGCCCTTTTTTGCTTTATAGGGGACGAAGGTCTTCAAACTTTCAGGTGTACTCTGCTGTGCAGGCATGGCTGGCCCTCTTCTGTACAAGCCGTTAACCGCAAACTGCGGACATGCGCGACGACGCTGTGTCGCCAAACCGGCAAAACTACCAGATATGTGGCCTTGGCGCCAGACGAAATTTGTCTTAAGTGTATTTGCTACCCTGTAGCGGTGATGTTCAGGTAGGTGTGATAAAGATAAACTTCAATTTTTGCGTCGATGGGAGTTGTTTAAGTGGATAATCGATTTGCGGATCGACTGGCAGATATCGAGCCATTTCGTGTGGTAGAAGTATTGACGCGGGCTAAGCAGTTGGCGGCGGCAGGTCGAGATAGTGTGCATATGGAGGCGGGTGAACCAGATTTTAGTACTGTGGATACCATCGTAAATGCCGCTAAGGCCTCATTGGATAGAGGTGAGACACACTACACGCCTGCTGCGGGTATTCCCGAGTTACGGCAGGCTATTTCGCAATATTATCGAACTGATTACGGCTTAGATATTGCCCCAGAGCGGATTATGATTACCCCTGGCGCGTCGGGTGCGTTGCTGTTGTTGGCGGGGTTATTGATTAATCCAGGTGAGGGGATGTTAATGACAGACCCTGGCTACCCATGTAATCGACACTTTTTGCGCTTGGTTGAAGGAGAGGGGCAATTAGTGCCGGTAGGGCCTGAGGATCGTTTTCAGCTCAGCGCGGAAAAAGCGGAGCAGTATTGGCGACCCAATACGAAGGGGATTATGGTGGCCTCACCGGCAAACCCTACCGGAGAGATATTAACTTCAACTCAGCTTCAAGATTTACATTCGCTGTGTGAGCGCAAACGTGGGTCTTTAATTGTTGATGAGATATATCACGGTTTAAATTATGACGAAGCAGCCCCCAGTATTTTATCCATAACGGATAAGGCCTTCGTGATTAATAGTTTCTCAAAATACTTTGGTATGACGGGCTGGCGTTTGGGCTGGTTGGTGGCGCCTCCAGAAGCTGTGCCGCACTTAGAAAAAATGGCGCAGAACTTTTTTATTTCGATGTCGACTACAGCGCAATATGCCGCATTGGCTGCGTTTGATACAACGACTCGGCTGGAATTAAATCGGCGTCGTGATGAGTTTGCTGCGCGGCGAGATTTTTTACTGCCAGCGTTGCGTGAGCTTGGGTTTGAAATCCCGCATTGTCCCGCTGGGGCCTTATATTTGTATGCGGGTATTGAGCGGTTTAAAACTACGAGTCAGCGACTGTGTTTAGATTTACTTGAGAATCACGGTATTGCCATTACCCCAGGTGAAGACTTTGGGCGTTATCAGGCGGAGCAGCATGTTCGGTTTGCCTACACTACAGGGCTGGATCGCTTACAGGAGGCTGTGCTTCGTCTGCGTCGCTTATACGGTTAGGTTTTTGGGTTATAAAAATGCACGCCATCAAGCAGTGCTCTATCGGCTGTTTTTTTGATAAGGGCGGTAGCCATAGAGTCTGCTATGCGTTTCGCTCGTATTTTTATTATTTGGCAATTAGTTCCTTCAAAATGGTGATCAATATTGGCATTGAATAAGTACAACCAGCGTTCAAAGTGGTGGGGGCTGAGGTTTGCTTGTTTGTGGATGTTTTGGTGACGCTCAAATAATTGCCCTTGGTATTGGCTTTCATTAAATAAAAATTGGCCCCAAAAGCGAATAACTATTGGCAGATGGTGTTCCAATGAGAAGGGAATAACGTCAGTAAAGTAAAAGCCTATAATAGGGTCGACTAATACCTCACGATAAAAATTGCGAAGTAATTTTTCAAGATCGTGATGATCACGAATGTCCGTTTTGTGTGTTGGCATAACTTCACGTTTCTGGCGCGTTGCTGGGTCGTTAGTGTTGTGGCGAGCAATGCTATTATATTGATGATTCTGGGTGGCAATGGTAGCACGAGCCAGTGAGAAGCGTTATTTGATGGGGAGAAGGGGTGAGTATTGATTGCTAAAACACCGGAAGAAGTCGCGTTACAGCATATCATTGAGCGCTTAAATAATTTTAAGCCGCGTCAGCGATGGTGGCGGCGCTGGGTCAAGCGGTCCGCCGTTGCGATTATTCTACGAGATTTGAATGACCATATTGAAATTTTAATGATTAAGCGAGCCGATCGCGAAGGGGATCCTTGGTCGGGGCATATGGCCTTTCCGGGTGGCAGGATGGATCGCGGTGATGTCACCGGTTTACGCACGGCGATGAGGGAAACCGAAGAGGAAATAGGGATTTATTTGGAAAAGGCCGGTCACTGTATTGGTCGTTTATCCGATATTGTGAGTCGGCCGCATTCTGGCCGCCAGCCCATGGTAGTGACTCCCTATGTTTTTAAGCTGCATACTGCGGTAGGTATTGATGCAAATCATGAAGTGGCAGAGGCGGTTTGGATTCCATTAAGTTTCTTAATGGATGTTGAGCAACGCGAAACCATGGAGTTTGGTCGCGGTAAGCTGAAGATGACTCTGCCTTGCTATTTTTATGGTAAACGCCGTATTTGGGGTATGTCTTTAAGAATGTTGGATGAATTACTCAGTCTCGTTTGATTCGGTAGACGTGGTTGGCAACTCTACATCGTCAAGTCTGCTGGGTGGACGAAAATCAAGGTCTTCGGCCTCAGGCAGGGGGTTGCGCTGTTGTTCCCAGAGGTGAATTTTGGTTTCGTTCAGCAGTTGTCTGGCCTCGGTTTGTGGTTTGGCTGCTTCTGCAATGGCAGAGTCCGGCAGAATCTTGTTAAACCACGCTTCGAACACAGGAAAAATCACTGGTGTTTTTTTGGCGTCTATATATTGCCAGCGTGAACCCTCGATGATATTTCCTGATACCCGTTGCTGTTTTACGGGCAGCCAATATACACCGCAGCTTGAGAGGCTGAAGTCGTCTTGGCGACCAAAGCTGATATTGGGTTTAAAGGGGTTGAAGGCGTCAGTGGGAGGGTTGTCAATGCGTTTGAGCGCCATAACCCACTCGCTGCCAGGTGGGAATTGTTCTGCATCGGGGCGACACAAATTGTCTTTTTTTCCCCAAATCCTAATTTTGTCTCGGTATTCATCACCCTGCAGAATGGTGTCTATTATCAGATCAAAGCCGTTGCCTTGCGAGGCGCTTACTTCGCCGTAAACAACGAGATCAGTCTTGTTGTAAACCGACGTGAATGGCCCCTCCCAAATACACTCGCAGGCCAGTGACAAAGGGCTGGCTAGCAGCGTGGCGATGAGAGTCAGTGTCTTAGGTAGCAAGCGAGTCATTTTTACAAGGTCTACAAGGCTGCGATTGTTTAGATTATAAATTGCTTTGGCAGTATGAAACAAAAAAAGGCGCAAGAGATGCGCCTTTTGAGAGTTTCTTGAGTTGATTTATTTAGATGTCTATAACGACACCGAAATAGTATCCGTCGACGGTAAGGCTAGCTTCGTCGTCGTCGTCTTCAAGGTCAACATCAAAGTTGCGGTAGCCCAACTCAAGTCCAATGATGCCAAACTCGTAACCTAGGCCAACGGTCATGTCAGTGACAGCGTTGTCGCCATAGGAAATGATATTGCCGAGTGCTGACGCGTATAAGCCTGTTAGCGGAAGGTCGAAGCGAGCATTAACGTAAGCCATAGGGACGGGGGCGTCTAGTTCTATCGAACCTTCGCGGCCAGTAGATGCTAGGCGAACTTCACCATCAAACACCCGCACTGTTAGGCCGACGTCAAGATTAACCCAGTTATCCAATATTTCGTAATACAGGGTGGCGTCTGTGTGTGATAAATCAGTTGTCGAATCTACGGTGTCAGCAGCAGTGTAGACATCATCGTCAAAGGTGAATGTCCGTGACAGTTGATTGCTTTCACTGATATCTAAATCAGTGCGCTGCAAGCGAATATTGGGCAGGACTGGGACGGGGTGCTCAAAGGCAACGAAAAAGCTTTTTCCTGTTTCATCGTCGTAGCCAAGATCGTCGTTCATATCGACGCTATCAGAGCCTGATTGAACGTTGCCTTCCCAGCTTTGCTTCCACATATATGCGCCAGCAGTAGCGCCAATAATGTCAGCTTGCGTGTTTATTGATGCGCATGCCGCGATGACCGCTACGGCTAGTAATCGTTTTTGCATGGTAGTTTCCCTGTAGTTGTGTTTAATCCACGATAACCATAAACGCTCTGTATGACAGCGTAAATACTAGTTATTCAGTAATAATGCCACGTCTTTGGCGAAATACGTGAGTATACCGTCTGCTCCAGCACGTTTAAAAGCGAGTAGTGATTCCATCATGACGGCGTTTTTGTCCAGCCAGCCATTCTCAAAGGCGGCGCAATGCATCGCGTATTCACCACTAACTTGGTAGGCATAAGTGGGTACGGCCAGCTCGTCTTTTACTCTGCGAACGATATCCAGATAGGGCATACCGGGTTTAACCATAATCATGTCGGCGCCTTCCGCTAAGTCGAGGGCACATTCATGCAGGGCTTCGTTACTGTTCGCGGGGTCCATTTGGTAGGTGTATTTATTGCCACCTTTTAAATTTCCTGCAGAGCCTACCGCGTCGCGGAATGGACCGTAATATGCGGAGGCGTATTTGGCGGCGTAGCTAAGAATACAGGTGTTAATATGTCCCGCATTTTCTAGGGTTGAGCGTATAGCGCCAATGCGGCCATCCATCATATCCGACGGCGCGACAATATCGGCGCCGGCATTGGCCTGGGCCTCAGCCTGCATGCACAGGGTTTCGGTGGTGCGGTCGTTTAAGACATAACCCTTGTCATCGATGATGCCATCTTGGCCGTGAGTGGTGTAGGGGTCTAATGCCACGTCAGTAATGACGCCAAGCTCTGGAGCGGCATCTTTAATGGCTTTGATCGCATCTTGAGCTAAGCCATTTGGGTTGTAGGCTTCTTCGGCAAAAAGCGATTTTTTTTCTGCTCCAACAACAGGGAAAAGAGCAATTGCTGGTATGCCTAATGAGGCGAGTAGCTTTGCCTCTTTCGCCATTAGGTCAATACTCAATCGCTCTATGCCCGGCATGGAGCTGATTGTTTGTCGGTCCCCTGATCCTTCACAAACAAACATCGGGTAGATGAGGTCGTTCACGCCAAGTTGATTTTCTTGCATTAAGCGACGTGAAAAGTCGTTAGCTCGCATCCGGCGCAAGCGGGTATTGGGGAAGGCTCCCCGTTTGAGTGAAATGGTCATATTCAGGTCTCAGCGCAGGGTTTTAAAAACACGTTCTGCAATATCTAAAGTGTCGTTGATGTCGGTGTCACTGTGTGCTGCCGACAGAAAACCGGCTTCGTATGAGGCAGGAGCAAGATACACGCCGCCGTCTAGCATGCCGTGAAAAAATCGGTTAAAGCGCTCGGTATCACAGGCCATGACTTGCTGATAGTTGGTGATCTGCTCGGCGTCGGTGAAAAATACGCCAAACATGCTGCCTACGTGATTGCTGGTCATGGCAATTCCCGCTGCGTCCGCACGTTCTTTTAAACCGTTTACCAGCCGGTCTGTGGCATTAAAAACGGGGGCGTAAAAACCGTCTTTTTCAATGTGCTCGAGCATACAGAGGCCGGCGGCCATGGCAATGGGATTACCCGATAGGGTTCCCGCCTGATATACCGGCCCCACCGGTGCGATGCATTCCATTATTGCGCGCTTGCCGCCAAATGCGGCCACCGGCATGCCGCCGCCAATGACTTTACCCAGACAGGTAATGTCGGCGTCTATTCCGTAGTAGCCCTGCGCACCTTGTAGGCCTAGGCGGAAACCGGTCATTACCTCATCAATAATTAGCACCGCGCCACTTTGGTCGCAGCAGGCTCGCAAGCACTCAAGAAATCCAGGAATGGGTGGGACACAGTTCATATTGCCGGCAACGGGCTCGACAATAATACAGGCAACTTGGTCACCGTATTCTGCGAAGGCCGCTTGTACACCTTCAATATCATTGTAGCTAAGGGTGATGGTGTGTTCTGCCAGAGCGGCAGGTACGCCTGGTGAGCTCGGTACGCCCATTGTTAGAGCCCCGGAGCCCGCTTTAATAAGAAGAGAATCAGAGTGGCCGTGGTAGCAGCCTTCAAATTTGATGATTTTGTCTCTATTAGTGTAGCCGCGAGCTAGACGAATGGCGCTCATGGTTGCTTCAGTGCCGGAATTGACCATGCGAACCATATCCATGCCCGGCATGATGCTGCATAGCTTTTCCGCGAGTTGGGTTTCGATTTCGGTTGGTGCGCCGAAACTTAGACCCTTTTGTAGCTGAGCGGTAACACTGGCAATGACGTCGGGGTGTGCGTGACCAAGCAGCATTGGACCCCAAGAGAGGACGTAATCTATATATCGTTTACCTTCAACATCATATAGATAAGCGCCACTTGCGTGGTCAATAAATTTTGGTGTGCCGCCAACCGCTTTAAACGCGCGAACTGGACTGTTGACTCCACCGGGGATGCGCTGGCGGGCGGTTTCAAATAATTGCTCAGAGCTAGTCATAAAGATTGTCTTAATAGTAGAGGAGTTAAGCGGGTATTATCCCGCGCTGCTTGAATTATCGCCAGTACGGCTATTTATATGTCATTAAAAGGGTCTGGTGACCGCCAGAATGACAATAACAAATAAGGCAATCACCGGTGCCTCATTAAGCCAGCGATAAAATACGTGTTGGTGTTGATTTTGTTCATTGGCGAATTTTTTCACTATTTGCCCACAATATAAATGGTATGCAATGAGGCCAACAACAAACAGTAGCTTTACGTGTAGCCAGCCGGCTCGAAGATAGTAGTCAGGATTTTGAGCGATGAGGAGCGTGCCAAATACCACTGTTAAGACGGCAAATGGGCTGATGAAGCGATACAGTTTGCGCTCCATAATTTTGAGGTGGTCGCGTGTTGCCTGATCTTCTGCCATGGCGTGATAAACAAATAACCTTGGCAAATAAAATATTCCCGCAAACCAGCAGATCACAGCAATAATGTGGAAGGCTTTTAGCCAGAGCATATTGATTTACCTATGTTGTGGTCGCAGTGTTGCGCTAAAAAATGGTGTAATTTCATTGCGATATTCGGCGCGGTAGCAGATTAACTGCGGTGTTTGGTGTAATCACATTTTGGGTACTGGGTGTTAACGATGATTTAGCATACAATATCTGACAGTCAATTGCGGCTCGCCGCACTATTTTTTATCTTGTGTATTCTTATTTTGTTCAGCCGCCTGCATAGGCCTCTTATTAAATGACCGTCAACAAAAAACGTACTCAAACTGCTCGTAGGCTCCGCCTGTGGTGGATGTTGGGTAATCGCCATACTCGCCGTCAATTGGGCACGGCTGAAGATTGGAAAGCGCGTGCGGTGTTTTGGGTTGGAGCGCTATCTGTTGGTTTGGTTATTCAGGGGTTTGCTTGGCTTTCTGAAGAGAGCTATTCATTCACTGAACACGTTTTTGATCATTACCCCTATGCATTTTTGCTAATAACTCCTTTGGGTTTGATGGCGATCGTGTGGGTAATGAACCTAGGGGGTACAGCTGCCCGTGGCAGCGGTATTCCACAAGTTTTGTTAGCGCATAAGCAGAGTTACCACTGGCTGCGTGGGCCTTTTTTATCGTTGCGCGTGGCCACGCTGAAGGTTTTGCTAACCTGTGCTGGGCTACTCGTGGGAGCAACCCTTGGTAGGGAGGGGCCTAGTGTGCACGTGGGCGCCGCGCTAATGTATAAATTTGGTACTTGGGCTAAGTTAAAGCAGCGTCAGGTAGAAAGTAGTTTGATTGTGGCTGGGGGGGCTGCAGGTGTGTCAGCGGCATTTAACGCGCCGCTTGCCGGTATTGTTTTTGCGATTGAAGAATTGCAGCAGTCAATGGAGGCAAGAACTACCGGGACATTCATTATGGCGATTATCCTTTCGGGGGTGGTCGTATTGGCATTTGCAGGGCATTACAGTTATTTCGGGGTGCCAGATGTCTCCGCAGTGCCGCTCTCGTATTACCCTTATATTATGGGTGTGAGTGCGGCTTGTGGTTTAGCAGGGGGCTTGTTTAGTCTATTTTTGGTTCAAGGGAATCGGGCAATTGCCCCCTTTGTGATGAAAAAGCCATTGCAAGTAGCAGGGGTGATTGGGATTTTTTTGGCTGGTATGGCAATACTCTCAGATGGTCTTACCATGGGCAGTGGTTATGTCGAGGCTAAAGCGCTACTTGCGCAGCAGTCGGAGGGGAGTTGGTTAACGGCTGGGGGTAAAATACTGGCGACATTGTTAACATATTTTAGTGGTATCCCAGGCGGAATTTTCTCACCTAGCTTAGCGGCGGGTGCAGAGCTAGGCTCGGCGATGGGGCCTATGTTTCCTCAGGTGCCGGTGGTGTCTTTAATATTGGTGGGAATGGCGAGTTATTTTGCCGGCGTTGTGCAGAGGCCTATCACCGCTTTTGTTATTGTGCTTGAGTTGACCGGTAATAACCACGATATACTCCCAGCATTAATGGTTAGCGCGTTGGTCGCCACGGCGGTATCAAAGTTGGTGATGAGCGAGCCGGTTTATCATGTGCTGGCGCGAGACTTGGTACGGGGCTGGGATCACTTGCTAAAGGAACAAAATGAGTCGGTGACGTCAAATGTGGCTGGCGGCTCCGATGTTGAAAAAAAAAATGAACAGATTTAAAGAAGGAGTATTCGGGTGTTAAAAGTTGGAATAGTAGGTGGTACGGGTTATACAGGAGCAGAGTTACTGCGGTTATTGTCTACCCATGCGGAGGCTGAAGTGGCGATGATTACATCGCGAGCTGAAGATGGTGTTGCCGTTGATGAGTTATTCCCTAGTTTGCGTGGCGCTGTAGATCTGCGCTTTACCACGCCTGATGTTAAGGCGCTCGCCAGTTGTGATGTTGTGTTTTTTGCTACCCCGCATAATGTTGCAATGAACATGGTGCCCGAGTTGTTAGCGGCGGGAACACGGATCATTGATTTGTCGGCGGACTTTCGTATCAGTGACGCGGCGTTGTGGTCTAAGTGGTATAACGAAGAGCATGTGTGTCCGGATGTTCTAGCAACAGCGGTTTATGGTCTTCCCGAGAGTAATGCTGAGCAAATTCGTGACGCAAAATTGATCGCGTGCCCTGGCTGCTATCCAACGGCGGTAGAGCTAGGTTTGATTCCTTTATTGGAGCAGAAATTAGTCGACCCCAAGCGCTTGATTGCTAGTGCAGCCTCAGGGGTGAGCGGGGCTGGGCGACAGGCGAAAATTGATAACCTATACGCTGAGTTGTCTGAGAGCTTCAAAGCATATGGTGTTGCTGGGCATCGCCATTTGCCTGAAATTGAGCAGGAGCTGGCAATTGCTGCTGGGGGTCCGGTTGGCCTTACATTTACCCCGCACTTGTTACCGCAGGTGAGAGGGATTCATGCAACCCTGTTCACAGAGTTATTGGACCCAGCGGTTCCTTTAGACGAATTGCAGTTTATGTTTGAAAAGCGGTATGCCGATTCGCCATTTGTGGATGTGATGCCGCTGGGAAGTTTGCCACAAACACGCACTGTTCGTGGTGCTAATACCTGTAGATTGGCGGTGTACCGTCCCCAGAATCGAGATACTGTTGTGGTATTGTCGGTGATTGATAACTTGGTGAAAGGGGCCTCGGGTCAAGCGATCCAGAATATGAATATTATGTTTGGCTTGCCGGAAACAATGGGTTTACAGGGCTTGGCGTTGCTTCCATAGAGCCATTGTCCGCGGTCAATACTTGACTGATTTGGTCGGAAAAGCGGATAATCTTAGCCATAGCTGCGCAAATTTGCGCCAATAGAGTAGTGAGGTGGTATATGTCTGCGGTTGAGCAATTTACACCGTCAGTCCTGACATTGACGGATAAAGCGGTGGCTAAGGTGAGAAGTTTGGTCGAGTCTGAGGCCAATGATGATTTGAAGTTACGTGTCTTTGTTACCGGTGGTGGTTGTTCTGGGTTTCAATACGGCTTTACGTTTGATGAGATTGCTGAGGAAGATGACACCTTGGTTCAGCGTGACGGGGTGACTGTGTTGGTTGATCCATTAAGCTATCAGTATATTGACGGAGCGCAAGTCGATTATACCGAAGGCTTGGAAGGTTCTCGTTTTATTGTAAGTAATCCCAATGCAAGCACTACTTGTGGTTGTGGTTCTTCGTTCTCGGTTTAATATTGTTACTGGTCTAACTCTTTTCGGTTGGGCCAGCTCCCCTCAATCTCTCTTCTGATTTTGTTGGTAACGTCCGTTACCTGTTGTTACTTGTTTATGCCGGGTAAATAGCGCCGAGAATTCTGCTGCCTTTAGCTCCAGTCACGGCGGGAATGTTTCCTGGCAAATGATTTAATGTTTGATGTGCAATCCATCCAAATGCTACAGCTTCGACCCAGTCAGGGGGAATGCCTAGTGCGCTGGTGTCGTTAATCGCGTGTGAAGGTAGCAGTATTTTCAGGCGTTGACAGAGTGCTAGGTTTGCGCTGCCACCGCCACATAAAAATAGTGACGAGTTTGCGGTGCTCGATTTTTCTATTGCATCACAAATACTACGCGCAGTGAGCTCTAATAAAGTGGCCTGTACATCGGGGGCTGCAATACAGGGAAAGACTTTTAGTGCCTCTTCAATCGTTTGCATATTGAACTGTTCTCGCCCCGTACTTTTTGGGCCGGTTTGACGATAGTAATTCGATTGCAAAAAATACTGTAAAAGAGCCGGGTCGACACTGCCGCTGGCGGCCCACTCGCCGTTGCGATCATAATTAAGCTGTTGGCAGTGCTGTATCCAGCTATCCATAAGGACATTGCCGGGGCCTGTGTCGAAACCTGTAACGTCACCATTTTTTTTGAGGATGCTAACATTGGCCATGCCGCCAATATTTAGAATAATGCGTTCTTCTAATGGGTCGGCGAATGCTGCGGCATGAAATGCGGGTACTAGTGGGGCGCCTTGGCCTGCGGCGGCAATATCTCGTCTACGAAAATCGCCAACCGTTGTTATGCCGCTTATTTCTGCAATGGTATTGGGGTCGCCGATCTGAAGTGTGAAGGCATTCCTGTAATCTCGGCTATTATCGGGGGGGCGGTGCCGAACAGTTTGACCGTGACTTCCTACAGCGGTGACATCGGTAGTTTTAATATTGGCGCTTGCGCAGAGCGCAAGCGCTGCCTCGGCAAATACCTGTCCAATTTTCCGATCTGTTTTGCCTAGCAGTTCTATTTCGTCGTGGCTGGTGGAGCATAATTGCAGAATGTCTTTTTTTAATTCTCTGGGAAGCTCTGCTGATATGCTGTGTTCAAAATGGACACAGCCGTCTTTATCAATGCTTATGAGTGCAGCGTCAATGCCGTCAAGACTGGTCCCAGACATCAATCCTATATATTTTGAGCTCATTAGCCTGCGTCAGTATTGGTGTAGTTTCGTTGCGCTGCATACGTTTTGAGTTGTAGCTGCATGCCGGAAATCTGGTCTTTAAAGGTCGGCATTTCACCGCTGCTTAGTTTTGTTGGCGCAGGTAACTTGGTCACAATCGTGGCGGGGTTGCGGTGAACACCGTTTACTAGGAATTCATAGTGTAAATGTGGCCCCGTGGCGTACCCTGTTGAGCCCACCCAGCCAATTGTTTCTCGTTGCCTCACGCGCTCACCTTTTGATACAGCACGCTTATGCAGGTGAAGGTATTTAGTAACATAGGCCTCGCCGTGTTTGATAAACACGTAGTTACCGTTGGCTTTTGAATAGCCGGCGGCAGAAACTCGGCCATCCCCAGCTGCATAGACCGGAGTACCGCGTGGTGCAGCATAGTCTATGCCGCGGTGTGGGCGAACAGTTTTAAAAACGGGGTGAAGGCGTTTGGGATTAAATCCTGAGCTGATGCGTGTGAAATCGAGTGGCGCGCGTAAAAATGCTTTTCGCATGCTTTCGCCGCTTTCTGAAAAGTAATCGACCTCGCCTTGTGCGTTGATATAGCGGTAAGCTTCAAAGGAGCGGCCTTGATTGAAATACTGGGCACCAAGAATTTGGCCACTGCCAAGGCGTTCACCGTTTAGGTACAGCTCTTCATATATAACAATGAAGTAATCGTCTTTGCGAACGTCATACACAAAATCCAGTACGCCGCCGAAGATATTCGCTAACTCCATAATAATACTTTGGTTTACGCCGGCATCTTGCGCTGCTTTATAGAGTGACGAAGTAATCGTTGCGCTGGCGACCCGTTGACGAATTTCAGGTGTTTCGGTTAGCTCGGTTGTGCCAAAGCCGGTTACCCCGCGCTCAAAGATAAGGCTATTTAGCTTGTCGACTTGATAGCTCATTGCAGTGAGCTCGCCACTTTCATCTATTTGGAAAGAAAGTTTTTGTCCTGGGCGTATCTTATTGAGTGCTTTGGCCTTTGGTGCGGTAGTTAATAATTCGTGGAGAGCTTGGGGCGTTAGGTTTGCGCGGCTAAATATTGCTGACAGTGAGTCGCCTGATTTAACTTGTACTTCGGTCCATGGTTTTTCGGGTTCTTCTATTGGTGCAGACTCTGCGATATTACTTGCGGCTCGGGTGGGGCTAAGCTCTAGATTCAGTGGGATGGCGGTCCGCTTGGCTTCTGCATTTTCACCGGGTAATAGTAGTAAGGATAAACCAAGTGCAATTAGCGTCGATGCAGCAAGAGCCAGGTGGCGCCGCGGGAACTTGCCGTTAATGTTCTTGCGAACGGCGTGCCTTTTAGGTATCCAGTTTTGCATAGTTAAATACTACATGCCTGTTGGTGGTTTTTTGCTCAGTATAACAAATGTCTTGCGTGTTTGGTGCTCGTAAAAACCGAGAGTTAAAGTAGATTCTAGCTTGAGTGTGCCTTTCTGTCAGCTTTTCCCGGTTTGCATTTGTCGGTGGTTGTTGTATCTTGCCGGCTCTTCGGTATTTTCCTATTTTTGCAAATCGTCTAAATATGAGGGTTTGCGCTTCTTATAATATGAAGGTCGATGTATGACAGCAGTAAATGCAGATTTGCTCACTGAATTGGAGGCAAGAGGTCTTGTCGCGCAAATGACGGGCGAGAATGGCTTGTCTGAATATTTGGCTGAAGCTCCGCGGACCTTGTATTGTGGTTTTGACCCAACTGCCGATAGCCTCCATATTGGCCATCTGGTGCCTTTGTTGGCGCTGCGGCGTTTTCAGCAGGCGGGGCATAAACCTATTGCATTGGTTGGTGGTGCTACGGGCTTGATTGGTGATCCGAGTTTTAAAGCGCAAGAACGACAGTTGAATACTCCAGATATAGTGGCGGGATGGGTCGAGCGCCTAAGGGGCCAGGTGTCGCGTTTCATTGATTTTGATTGCGGTGAGAACTCTGCCGAGGTTGCCAATAATTTAGATTGGTTTGGGTCTATGACGGCATTGGAGTTTTTGCGCGATATAGGCAAGCACTTCTCAGTTAATACAATGGTGGCCAAGGAATCGGTCAAGCAGCGTATAAATAGAGAAGGAGCAGGGATCTCGTTTACTGAGTTTAGTTATTCATTGCTGCAAGGCATGGACTTCTCTGAGCTTTATAAGCGACATGGTTGCACCTTGCAGCTTGGTGGCTCTGATCAGTGGGGAAACATTATTGCGGGGGTGGATCTAGCGCGTCGTCAGCATGGTGTTTCTGTTCATGGTTTAACAATGCCCTTGGTGACTAAAGCCGATGGTACGAAGTTTGGTAAAACTGAATCGGGTACTGTCTGGCTTGATCCGGAAAAAACATCACCATATGCATTTTATCAGTTTTGGTTAGGTACTGCGGATGCTGATGTGTATAAATTTCTGCGCTATTTCACTTTCCTGTCTCTAAAAGAGATTGACGAAATTGAAGCGGCTGATAAAGCGGCGGGGCGACCTGCGGGTCAAAGGGTTCTGGCAGAAGAGATGGCAGGGCTTATTCATGGTGAGGTGGAGTTAGCTGGAGCGAAGCGCATCACCAATGCGTTGTTTTCGGGAGAATTAGCTGATTTGTCTGCGGGTGACTTCAGGCAGTTACAGTTAGATGGATTGCCAACCGCGCACTTGAGTCGTCAAGAAATCGAGGGTAAACCCCTAACGCAGTTGCTTGCGGATATTGGTATGGGGGCGGGTAAGCAAATAAAGGATGCTCTGGGTCGTAATGCGGTCTTAATTAATGGTGATCCGATAGGTTTGGCGGACAATATGAATCTAAGTGCGGTGTTTTCGGCGGGGCGGTCACGCTTTAATGATTACTACTTAGTAAAGCTGGGGAAAAAGAAGTATCAGCTGTTGGTGATAAAGTAGCCTAAGTGGTTAATTTATCGTCGCTAAGTGGTTGATAGTTAACCGATGTGATTGGAATTTGTACGAAGTAAAAACTTTTTAAAAATCTTTTCAAAAGTATGTTGACTCTCAGTCCGCCATCTCTATAATGCGCCTCCTCAACTGCTGACGCGGACTTCACCGAGGTGAGGTAAGCAAGAAAACGAAGCGGTTGAGGCGGCAAGAAAGTTTAAAAAACTACTTGCCACGGAGGATTAAGTATATATAATACGCCTCCTCGCTTAAGGGCAACAA
>NZ_CACSIK010000006.1:2500-5906 GCF_902705875.1 Zhongshania aliphaticivorans
TAATCGCGTAATGCAGTTTCTTGATTGATCGATAGCTAGTCTATTTGATTATATGGTCAAGCAACTAAGCGCATACGGTGGATGCCTTGGCAATTGGAGGCGATGAAAGACGTTGGAGCCTGCGAAAAGCTCTGGGGAGGTGGCAACCAACCTTTGATCCAGAGATGTCTGAATGGGGAAACCCACCTATCATAAGATAGGTATCCTTTGACTGAATACATAGGTCTTAGGAGGCGAACCAGGGGAACTGAAACATCTAAGTACCCTGAGGAAAAGAAATCAAACGAGATTCTCTTAGTAGCGGCGAGCGAACGGGGAACAGCCTGCAAGTGATAGCTTGTGTGTTAGTGGAACAGTCTGGAAAGTCTGGCGATACAGGGTGATAGCCCCGTACACGAAAACACACTTGTGGTACTAAGCTTGCGATAAGTAGGTCGGGACACGTGTTATCTTGACTGAAGATGGGGGGACCATCCTCCAAGGCTAAATACTACCAATTGACCGATAGTGAACCAGTACCGTGAGGGAAAGGCGAAAAGAACCCCTGTGAGGGGAGTGAAATAGATCCTGAAACCGTATGCGTACAAGCAGTAGGAGCAGACTTGTTCTGTGACTGCGTACCTTTTGTATAATGGGTCAGCGACTTAATGTCAGTAGCGAGGTTAACCGTATAGGGGAGCCGTAGGGAAACCGAGTCTTAATAGGGCGAATTAGTTGCTGGCATTAGACCCGAAACCGGGCGATCTATCCATGGCCAGGTTGAAGATGCCGTAACAGGCATTGGAGGACCGAACCCACAAATGTTGAAAAATTTGGGGATGAGTTGTGGATCGGAGTGAAAGGCTAATCAAGCTCGGAGATAGCTGGTTCTCCTCGAAATCTATTTAGGTAGAGCGTCGTGTCTAACCCTAGGGGGTAGAGCACTGTTTGGGCTAGGGGGTCATCCCGACTTACCAACCCCATGCAAACTCCGAATACCTAGGAGTTCAATCACGGCAGACAGACAGCGGGTGCTAACGTCCGTTGTCAAGAGGGAAACAACCCAGACCGCCAGCTAAGGTCCCTAATACACATTAAGTGGGAAACGATGTGGGAAGGCTTAGACAGCTAGGAGGTTGGCTTAGAAGCAGCCACCCTTTAAAGAAAGCGTAATAGCTCACTAGTCGAGTCGGCCTGCGCGGAAGATATAACGGGGCTAAATGTGTAACCGAAGCTGCGGATGCGTGCTTGCACGCATGGTAGAGGAGCGTTCTGTACGCCTGCGAAGGTGAATCGAGAGGTTTGCTGGAGGTATCAGAAGTGCGAATGCTGACATGAGTAACGACAAGGGGGGTGAAAAACCCCCCCGCCGGAAGACCAAGGTTTCCTGTCCCATGCTAATCAGGACAGGGTTAGTCGGCCCCTAAGGCGAGGCAGAAATGCGTAGTCGATGGAAAACGGGTTAATATTCCCGTACTTGTTATAACTGCGATGGAGGGACGGAGTAGGCTAGGCGAGCACGGCGTTGGTTGTCCGTGTTTAAGCTCGTAGGCTGGGGATTTAGGTAAATCCGGATCCCTAAGGCTGAGAAGCGATGACGAGTCCTCTTTTGGATGAAGTCGTTGATGCCATGCTTCCAAGAAAATCTTCTAAGCTTCAGGTTATAACGAACCGTACCCCAAACCGACACAGGTGGTCAGGTAGAGAATACCAAGGCGCTTGAGAGAACTCGGGTGAAGGAACTAGGCAAAATGGTACCGTAACTTCGGGAGAAGGTACGCTCCCTCTGGTGATCGGACTTGCTCCGTAAGCTGAGGGGAGTCGAAGTGACCAGGTGGCTGCAACTGTTTATCAAAAACATAGCACTGTGCAAACACGAAAGTGGACGTATACGGTGTGACGCCTGCCCGGTGCCGGAAGGTTAATTGATGGGGTTAGCTTCGGCGAAGCTCTTGATCGAAGCCCCGGTAAACGGCGGCCGTAACTATAACGGTCCTAAGGTAGCGAAATTCCTTGTCGGGTAAGTTCCGACCTGCACGAATGGCGTAATGATGGCCACGCTGTCTCCACCCGAGACTCAGTGAAATTGAAATTGCGGTTAAGATGCCGTATACCCGCGGCTAGACGGAAAGACCCCGTGAACCTTTACTATAGCTTCACAGTGGACTCTGATATTACTTGTGTAGGATAGCTGGGAGGCTTTGAAACTTAGGCGCTAGCTTAGGTGGAGCCAATCTTGAAATACCAGCCTGGTACTGTTGGGGTTCTAACTCTGGACCATTATCTGGTTCGAGGACATTGTGTGGTGGGTAGTTTGACTGGGGCGGTCTCCTCCCAAAGAGTAACGGAGGAGCACGAAGGTGCGCTAAGCATGGTCGGAAATCATGCGGTTAGTGTAATGGCATAAGCGCGCTTGACTGCGAGACTGACAAGTCGAGCAGGTACGAAAGTAGGTCATAGTGATCCGGTGGTTCTGTATGGAAGGGCCATCGCTCAACGGATAAAAGGTACTCCGGGGATAACAGGCTGATACCGCCCAAGAGTTCACATCGACGGCGGTGTTTGGCACCTCGATGTCGGCTCATCACATCCTGGGGCTGAAGCCGGTCCCAAGGGTATGGCTGTTCGCCATTTAAAGTGGTACGCGAGCTGGGTTCAGAACGTCGTGAGACAGTTCGGTCCCTATCTGCCGTGGGCGTTGGAGATTTGAGGAAAGCTGCTTCTAGTACGAGAGGACCGAAGTGGACGAACCTCTGGTGTTCGGGTTGTATCGCCAGATGCATTGCCCGGTAGCTACGTTCGGACGGGATAACCGCTGAAAGCATCTAAGCGGGAAGCCTCTTCCAAGATAAGATCTCCCTGGGGCCTTGAGCCCCCTAAAGAGCCGTTCAAGACCAGGACGTTGATAGGCAGGGTGTGTAAGCGTTGTGAGGCGTTGAGCTAACCTGTACTAATTGCTCGTGAGGCTTGACCATATAATTAAGTGGTTTAGCTATCACAATGAAGAAACTGCAGCGGATTGTTGCAAACCAACGGAAGTTGGCATGAGAGAAAACTTGTTTATATCAGCTTATTTACCACCTTATTTGGATTAAATGACGCAGCATGAAAGTGCGTAAGACATCTCATTTAGCCAAGCCAGTTTGCCTGGCGACCATAGAGACATGGAACCACCTGACCCCATCCCGAACTCAGAAGTGAAACGTGTCATCGCCGATGGTAGTTTGGGGTTTCCCCATGCGAGAGTAGGTCATCGCCAGGCTTCTAAATAAAAATGCCCCAGCCGAATTCGGTTGGGGCATTTTACTTTGTGGCGCAGAAAACGCTGGGCAGCTGGCGAAGACCAACGGCAATGATTCGCGCCGCTGGCGATCACCCTTCGGGCAGCGTTAGGCTGTCCAAACCTGCTGCACAGGTTTGTCGCCAG
>NZ_CACSIK010000007.1 GCF_902705875.1 Zhongshania aliphaticivorans
GTCGGAAACCTATCGCAGTATTGCACGTCGCTACTTCCCCAACGCCACCATCGTGGCAGACCGGTTTCATGTGGTGAGGCTGATTAACCAGCACTTTCTAAAAGTCTGGCAACAGCACGATCCAGAAGGAAGAAAGAACCGAGGCTTGATCAGCCTTATGCGTCGGCATCAGTGGAATTTGAGTGATGAACAGCATGCGAATCTCATGAACTATCTGGCGACTTACCCAGTGCTACAGGCGCTGTATGTTGCCAAACAACGGCTCATCCGATTTGTACTGCTCAAGACACTGACAAGGAAAAGAGCGAAAGCTAAATTGCCGGCGTTTATGGCCTTGATTGAAGAGTTAGGAGCCAGCCCACTACATACCCTGGCTAGAACATTGCGATCATGGTTACAGCCGATAGTGGCCATGTGGCGTTTCAGTAAAAGTAATGGGATTACCGAAGGCTTCCACAACAAGATGGAAATGATGTCACGGCGAGCGTATGGTTTTAGAAACTTTGAAAATTATCGATTACGAGTGCTGGCCCATTGTGGATGGGACGGTATTATAAACAGGGTTTGATGGATGCTATCCCCCGTTAACGTTGTAGAGCCATTGTGGATGGGACGGTATTATAAACAGGGTTTGATGGATGCTATCCCCCGTTAACGTTGTAGAGCCATTGTGGATGGGACGGTATTATAAACAGGGTTTGATGGATGCTATCCCCCGTTAACGTTGTAGAGCCATTGTGGATGGGACGGTATTATAAACAGGGTTTGATGGATGCTATCCCCCGTTAACGTTGTAGAGCCATTGTGGATGGGACGGTATTATAAACAGGGTTTGATGGATGCTATCCCCCGTTAACGTTGTAGAGCCATTGTGGATGGGACGGTATTATAAACAGGGTTTGATGGATGCTATCCCCCGTTAACGTTGTAGAGCCATTGTGGATGGGACGGTATTATAAACAGGGTTTGATGGATGCTATCCCCCGTTAACGTTGTAGAGCCATTGTGGATGGGACGGTATTATAAACAGGGTTTGATGGATGCTATCCCCCGTTAACGTTGTAGAGCCATTGTGGATGGGACGGTATTATA